>VGZY01000037.1 GCA_016872355.1 SAR202 cluster bacterium
TCCAGCACGCCCCTCTCCACGCCCAAGGATCGAAAGCCGGCTCAAGATCACCCTTGGAGATCGAGACTGATTCAACCAAAACCAGTCGTACTGACAAAATCACTGAGCAGTAAGACTGCCAAAATCACTGAGCAGTAAGACTGACAAAGTCATTGAGCATTGACACGGGGACGGCGTATGAGGCCAAGACCAGAACCGGAAAACAGGAACCCGGGTCAGATCCGGTGCCCGTCCGTGTAACGGGCTGACTCGGCGTCCACCTGGGTAATGTCGACAAAGCTTGCTTTCGGCAAGGCCCACGCGCTTTCGGCCGCGATTCGGCGCCGCTCCATATCCCGCAGGCGGCCGTAGGCCTTTGCGCCGCCATAAGAAAGCAGCAGCGCCTCCACGACGACGCCAGCGGCGATCGCCATCGTAGAATCAAAGAAGAACCCCTGCGGGAACATGGCGATCAGGTAGTCACGGCTCGGGTCCAGCTGCCAGAAATCGTTGCTGAAGCTGATGAGGTGAAATGCGAGGAAGAGCCTGTCGAAGCCGACGAGTGCTCCCAGTCCGACAATCACAACTAACGCGAGAGTGACTCCGCCTCCGATGCCCGCATAAGACAGGAGGCCGGCGGTCCCGGCAGACAGCCGTGTGCGGTTCAGCCACAACATCAGGCCGGCAAAGAAAAGGATATACAGCCCTGTCACGATCTGGAGAGTGTATACACCCTTCAACAGGTCCTTCACATCTTTCATGTGCAGGACTTCTCGCTGGTTATATATGCTGCGGACTATCCCGCCGGCGCGCACTTGAACGTCGAGGTACTCCTCATCGTTGTTAAAATAGTCGCGTATCTGGCGCGAGGCGGACATCAGCTCGTCCATCTCGATGCCCGTGTACAGTGGGATTTCATATCTCTCAAAGCCATACCTGTAGAGCAGGTCGGAGTTAATGACGACTCTGGCCGTGGTGGTGATCAGGAAGACCGGCACGGCCAGGACGAAAAGGGATATGATTGCCGCTTTCACGTACTGCATCGCTAAAGTTTAGCAGAACAGCGAGGTCTTGGATGCCTATGCAGGAGAGCTTCCCGCCGACCTTCGACGGCCTGCTTCAAATCTGCGCCCGCCTGCGCGCCCCGGGCGGCTGCCCCTGGGACCGGGAACAGACCCGAGATTCGCTCAAGAAGCAGATCCTCGAAGAGACGTACGAGCTGTTCGAGGCGATTGACGAGAACGACGCTGCCAAGATCGTCGAGGAGATGGGAGACGTGCTCCTGCACATGGTGTTTCAGGTGCAGATAGGCGTAGAAGAGGGATCGTTTACTCCGGACCAGGTATTTGCCGCGAACATAGATAAACTCATCAGGCGGCACCCGCATGTGTTCGGGGACGTAAGGGTTTCCGGTTCCGATGAGGTACTTTCGCGGTGGCAGGAGATGAAGCGTAAGGAGAAGGAGGCGCGCGGTGAATCGCTACTCGACGGAGTACCGAAGGACCTCCCTGCGCTCTCTTACGCGCAGTCCATCCAGGAGCGGGCGGCCCGCGTGGGCTTCGACTGGGACAGCATAAAGGGTGTCCTGGACAAGGTGCGCGAGGAGATCGATGAGCTGGAGGCGGCGACGACGAAGGAGGAGCGTGAGGCGGAAATGGGCGACGTCCTGTTCTCCCTCGTGAACGTCAGCCGGTGGCTGAAGATCGACGCCGAGGGGACCCTGCGCGGCACAGGCGCGAAGTTCCGGCGCAGGTTCGAGACGATGGAGCGCCTCGCCCGGGAGCGCGGCCTGGCGTTCAAGGAGCTTTCGATGGACAAGAAAGAAGCACTGTGGATGGAGGCCAAGCGTACGGTGGGTTGATTCGACAACACTGGGATGAGCTTTATCGCGTCTGCCGAAAGGCCCAGATGCTGGGCGCGCGAAGGAGGATTATCGCGGTGAGCGCCAGCAGCACGCCGCCGGCGACCAGAGTGGCGGTGGGCGTGGTTGTGCGCTCTGCGATGAAGCCCGCCAGCAAGCTCCCAACCGGGTACAGTCCGAACGTCATCAGGCCTATCGCTGAGATACGGCCGCGAATGTAGTCTGGAGTGCTGACCTGGATGGCGGCGTACTCTACGGTGAGGAAACCGGTCATTCCGCCACTCGCCACGACCAGGCACGCGAACGCAAGCCAGATTCCCGGGCTCTGCGAGAAAGCTGTCATCCCAAGAATAATCAGCCCCATGAAGAACACGAGCACCCTGCCCTTGTACTTGATCTCACCTGCCGAAGCCAGTACCACTGTCGAAACGGCGGACCCGACGCCTACCGCCGAAAGTAGTATGCCCAGCCCGGACGGGCCAACATGGAAGTTCTCCGAGGCGTACACCGGGAGCATCCCGTAGACGAACGGGACATAGAGCACTGGCAAGATGCCCCCAAGTACGATTATCGCGAGGACGAAAGGCTCCCTGGCCACGTACCTCAGCCCCTCAATAAACGGCGAAAGGCCAAACAACCTTGTCCTTTCGGACGCCTGCCCTTGCGCCCTGGCGTACACGATCAGCACCGTGGCCAGGCATGCGGCAAGGTAGAGTGATGCCGCGAACATGAGCGTCCGGCCCGGGCCGATCCAGACAAGCACAACGCCGGCCATGGTAGGAATAACAAATCGCGTCAGGTTGAAAGAAAGCCCGTTCAGCGAGAAGGCGTTAATAAGCACGTGTCGCGGCACCAGGCTTGGAATGAACGAGACTTTGGGAGGGTCAGCGACAGCCCAGGAAAGCCCCATAAGAAACGCAAACGCGAAGAGGTGAGGCGCCCCGGGGTTGCCGAACATCACGAACGCGGAAAACGCCGCCGTCACAATACCCTGGTAGGCAGCCACCAGAATCAGGAACTTCCGAAGGTCCCACCGGTCGGCTACGAAACCTCCCACCGGGCCGGCGAGAAGGAAAGGAAGGTTCTCCACGCCGATTGCCAATGTGGTAAGCAATGGTGAGCGCGTCAGATCGTACGCCAGCCACCCCATCACAAGCGTGTGTATCCAGTAGCCGGCGCCGAGGCAGAAGGTAGCGGAGAAGAACAGCTTGAAGTTGCGGTGCTTCAGGGAGTCAAGCGTGCTTACGCGAACGGGGAGCCTTGGATGGCGCCCCGCCGGCAGCCCTGCGGCGCCCGGGAGCGATGAGGGAACTCCCCTTGACGGCTCTTCGATAGTTGTGTCGCTCACGCTCCGCCATGCCCCCGAACGAAGTTTCATGAATGCCCGCTCAGGCTTACTCGATTGTGAGGGATAGGACGGGAGAGGCGCAACCTTTCCATCAGCCCGTCAGGGCGTTCCGAAACGGCGAAGCACGGGGTATCGGATCGCAATGAACGCGAGCATGATGATCATCACCACGCCTGAGAAGACCATCGCCTGCGGCGGGCCTATCTTCTCCGCGATGCCGCCGGAAACGATAGCCCCCAGAGGCTGCACGCCGAAGACCATAGCGCTAACGGCCGCCACCCTGCCGCGAAGAAAGTCCGGCACCACCGTCTGAACAGTGGCGTTACTGATGGCATGGAAGGAGATAGCGGCGCCGAACAGCACGGCAAGAATCGGCAGCGCCAACCAGAAATACGGATTGGCGGAGTAAACCAGCACAGCCGCTGCCGATATGCCCATCATCACGATCAGCACCCTGCCCTTGCGCCGGATGTCGCCTATGCTCGCGAGCACAACCGTACCTACCAGGCTCCCTACGCCCACCGCCGAGAGCATCAGCCCCAGACCCCGGGCGTCGACCTCAAAGACCTCCGTCGCAAACACAGGCATCAGGCCATGCGTGAACGGCCCCACAAGCAGGGACGGCATTAGACCCAGGAGCACCACTGCCTTGACGAGCGGGTCCTTGCGCGCGTAGTTAATTCCCTCCATGAAGCCGAACCCCGAAGTCCTCTTCTTTGTCTCATCCGCGTGAGTGGTCCGCACAAAGATGAGCGCCGTCGCTGCCGTGGCGTACAACGCTGCGGCCGTCATGAGCGCGTAACCTGAGCCAATCCACACTATCAGCACCCCGGAGATGGCCGGCACAATGAACCGCATTGTGTTGAAGCCGAGCGAGTTCAGCGCAAAGGCGTTAACCAGCCCGGCCCTGGGCACAACGTTGGGGATTATCGAGAGGCGCACCGGGTCTGACAACGCCCACAAGATGCCCATGCTGATGGCGTACGCGAATATATGCCACGTGTGCACGAGGCCCTGCGCCACCGCTATCGCATACGCCGCGGTCAGCGACGCCTTCAGTGCGAACACGGTCACCAGCACGGCCCGTTTGTTCAGCCGGTCTGCAATCAGGCCGCCAAACGGCCCGGCGAACAGGTAGGGAAAGTGCAGGAGGCCGAGGGAAAGGCTCGTCAGGAATGGAGAGCTGGTAACCTCGTATGCGATCCAGCCCATCAGCATGTGCTGGATCCAGAAGCCGCCGCCCATGTTGATCGTGGAAATCCAAAGGTACCGGAAGCTCCGGTGACGCAACGCGTCCAGGGTATGGACTTTTACGTGGACGCCGTGGGGCCAGTACCGGTGCTGCCTCTCATGAGGCCGGTTGTCGCGTCTTGTCTCTGGGGACTGGGAAGGGGCAGGTTGTGGTCCGCCCGAGGGCGGTTGGCCCAAGCCGTGTGTTTCGGAGCCTGGCAGGCTACTGTCCAATGTGGCCGGTACGCTTTCTGCCCCGCGACCGCGCATTCCTCGTATTCAAACGCAAGCCTCTCGCAAGGGCAACACGACAATCATAACACCGCGCGCCGGCCATTTTCAGCCTATTTAACCGCATTCAATCTCTCTTTGAGCAGGTGGGAAAAGGGGCCTGGGAGGTGTATCCTCTGGACGGAGCGCCGACCATAATCGGAGTTCATGTGGCCGTGGGAGGGCGTTTGTGCTAGGTTAGTTTTGTGAGGAGAGCAAAGGAGCAATCTTGCAGTCTATAACTGAAGGTCCCGGAATCTCTCACACCCCCACGGATTCGCTGGAGGAGATAGAGCATTTTGCTGTCCAATTGGCCTGGCGGGCTGGAAAGATACTTTCCAACAAGTTTGGCTTCGACCTCGCAATTGAGTACAAAGACGACCGCAAGTTCGACCCGGTGACCCGGATCGACCGCGAATGCCAGGAGCTCATCCGTTGCTGCGTTGCCGAGCGCTTCCCTTCGCACGGTTTCATTGGCGAGGAGGACAGGCCGGACGAGCAGCGCGCCTCCCCGGATTTTCTGTGGGTCGTCGACCCTCTGGACGGGACTAAAAACTACGTCAACGGACTCCCCATCTTTGCCTGCTCGATCGGCGTCCTGTACCAGGGCGCGCCCGTCGTCGCCGCCACCTACATCCCGTGGCCAGCCTGTAGCGGCCTCGTCATGCACGCTCGAAAGGGCAACGGCACGTTCGTCGGAGAGAACCCGGCCGCCGTCTTCAAAGGCGCCCGTCCGGAGCATTTCAAGCTGAGCACGCTCCCGGGCTCCTTTCGCACCGCCTTCAGCGTGGCGGAGAAGATGAGCAATACAACTGGCGAGGCGCGCAACACCGGCAGCATGGCCTACGACCTGGCTCTGACGGCCAACGGCGTGCTGCAATACACCGTTATGACCTCCCCGAGAATATGGGACGTTGCCGCCGGCGCGCTGCTGGTTACAGAGGCGGGTGGTACGGTGCTGATAGGCCGGCATGCAAGCCGCCTCCGGTACCTTCTGTTGGGCCGCTTGAAGTGGACTCCGCTTGAGAAGTTTATACCTCGCTGGGAGAGTGGCCATACGAGAATATCCGAAGTGTGGTCGTGGTCACATAATCTGGTGGCAGGAGGCCCCGGCACTGCAGGTTTTGTCTCTTCCAGCCTGCGGCGAAAATCCCCGCTCACGAGGCGAGTCGCAAGGTTCTTCGAACGAGGGAAAAAGGGTTAAGAGGCCCGCGATACGCGGCGGGGCCGCTTATACCAGCGGCCAGGGAACGTTGCGGTTGGGGTCCAGCTTCGGTACGTGCTTCGTCTTTAGTAGCCGCTCCAGCCTCCTGGACACAGCATCTATCTCCTGCCTGAAGAGCATTTCTTTCATCCCCTCAAGGAGGTCAGACTGACTCGCCAGGCACGCTGACAGCTTTTCCATATCCGCAACGAGCGCCTGGGGGATGGGCTGTCCCCAGTACTCAAGCATGACCGTTCGCATTTTGAACACATCGTGGAACGTGAGCCCGTGATCGATGCTCCAGATCCGGCCATCCTCCCCAACCAGGCAGTGGCCGCCCTTCCGGTCCGCGTTATTGGCAATAACATCAAACACTGAGAACTTGAGAAACTCCTCCCGGTACTTCTCAGCAATCTCGAAGTAAGTCAACTGCGGGTCGCCTTCCACGTGGAGCTGAGCCGAGCCGACGCCGTACGGCCCCTCTCGGACCACTGTAAGCGGCACGTTGGGCCACCCCAGGGTGCGCGCCAGGAGAAATGCGGCATACTCGCGCTTGTACAGGGTGCCGGTAGGGAAATCGTACAGCGGCCGCTCCCCGTCTCGTGGCTTGTATATCGCGCGAATGTACTTACCTTCGCCGGCGCCTATCTGTACGAGAACGGTGTAGTTGGACCCCCAGGGTATCCGCTTCCCAGAGACAATCTCTCCTCCCTTCAGCAAGGGAAGTGACTCCTTCTCAGAAAGCTCTATGAGGGTGCCTTCGAATTCGTTCATGGTGACATGGCTGCGGCCGTCAGGAGACCTCGGTCAGGTCATGGACGCCGTGCCCGTTGGACCGCGGGCAGGCATGCCCGGAGGGGTCGAGCGGCTGGCCGCACAGAGGGCACAGGGGGCGTCCGGCCGCGCAGACCTGCATGGCCTCCTCCGCAAAGGCGACAAACTGCTCCTGCGTTCCCCAGATGCGGATGGTCGCAGGCTCCTCCTCGTGGGACTCGATGTCGTGCACGTCTATAATGAACCTTCGGTTCGCGCCGTACAACCCCAGTACCAACTTACCCACCTTGAAATCGACGTGTGTCGATGCCGGCGCCTCCCGCCTACCAATGTCCTCGGGGGCCGATGCGCTTACTTCAGGCAGCGTCTCAACAAGCTGGTTTATGGCGAGCGCCAGCTGGAAGAGCTGCTCCTTCTCCAGCCACACCTGTGCGGTACTCTCGCCGCTTGCTGCGATGATTCTGAACGTCCGCTTGCCGGGCTCGCCCAGCGCGTTCGCCCGGAGGGTACTTATCCTTGTGAACTCGAGCTTTGGATCTGCCATTGATAAGGCTATCTTATTCCCTGTAGATTATGGCCGCAAGCTACGCGCCTTTGACTATCATCGCCGCAAGGTATCCGGCCCCGAAGCCGTTGTCTATGTTCACAACTCCCACGCCCGGCGCGCAGCTGTTCAGCATCGCCAGCAGGGCCGCCAGCCCGCCGAAGCTCGCGCCGTAGCCGATGCTCGTCGGCACAGCTATCACAGGTACCTTCACGAGCCCCCCAAGCACTGAAGGCAGTGCCCCTTCCATTCCTGCGACCGCAACGACTACCTTCGCCCGCTCGATCACCGGCATGCCGCTGAGCAGTCGGTGAAGGCCTGCCACGCCCGCGTCGGCCACGCGCTCGACGGAGCAACCCATAATCTCCGCGGTGACGGCCGCCTCGCACGCCACCGGAAGGTCCGACGTGCCGGCGCAGACCACAACTACCCCCGGCACAGGCCGCACGGGACGCCGGTTGACAACAATGGTGCGGGCTACCGGATCGTACTTAGCGTCACTCGCCCGGGCGAGCACCGCCTTGAATGCCCCGGCGGACGCCCTTGTCACCAGTAGTCTATCTGACTTTTCCAGCAGCGCAACGGCAAGCCCGGCAATCTGCTCCGGCGTCTTCCCCTGTCCGAACACCACCTCGGGGAAGCCCTTCCGGAGCGCGCGGTGATGGTCCACCTTTGCGAATCCAAGGTCCTGGAACGGGAGCTCGCTCAGCGCGGCTACCGCTTCATCCTCGGCGACCCGGCCGCTCTTCACGCCATCCAGCAGCGCCCTCAAACGCCTCTCGTCGATGTCGCTCCCCCCTTGCCGTCATTGTCCTTCCGAGCAAGTATAGCAGCCCGCGGGCCGCAAACCTCCCCGTCCGCAAAGAATAGTGATAGAATTCACATGTTCCTGATTCCTCGCTGATAAAGCTCAAAGCTCGGGACGTGACATGCCTGCCTTGAACCCTGCCAAACGCAGCTTTGCCGACCGATTGCGCGCCGACAAGCGCCACTACATCATCGTCTTCTTTGTGTTCGGCCTCTCCGGATCGCTTGCCGCCCTGTTCAGCCGCATCGCCCTGAATGGTATTCTGGGAATGGACGGCAACATCTGGTCGGGCCCGTGGAGCTATCGGATCTCTTACCTCCTCCTGGTCCCTCCGTTCTACTCTGTAACATTGATCACCGTGGGCACCCTGTTCGGAAAACACGCCTATTTCAAACACCGGGTTATCAAGACCTCGGGCCGGATTCTGCCGCTCGTCCGGCTCAAGGCGTCCCGCAGCATAACTACCAACTAGTTGGGCCGGAGGCCACCTGTGCAAAAGCACCCCCACGCCGGCGAAGGCGCAGAAAAGAAGCCGCGCCAGTTCGTTCAGTATGCATTCTTCAAGGTAGACCCCGCCTGGCGCAGGCTCCCGTCCGCGGAGAAGGATGCCGGCAAGAGGGAATTCATCGCCGTGTGCGATGACCTCTCCGGCCGCCTGGCCATACACAAGACCTACTCCCTCACGGGAGTCCGGGGCGATACCGACTTCCTGCTCTGGAGCGTATCGGACACACTGGAAACGCTTCACGAGCTGGGGACCCGCCTGAACGCGACGGGCCTTGGCAAATGGCTGGATTCGCCCTACAAATACCTGGCCATGACCCGGGAGTCCATCTATATCAAGGGCCACGAGCACGAGGGGCAGGAAGGCGCCCGCACGAGGATGTCCCTACACAACAACAAGTACCTCTTCGTGTACCCCTTCGTCAAAATGCGCAAGTGGTATGCGCTTCCCATGGAGCAGCGCCGGAAGATAATGGGACCCCACTTCAGGATCGGCCACGAATTCCCATCGGTGTCCATTCACACGGCGTACTCGTACGGCCTCGATGACCAGGAGTTCATGCTCGGGTTCGAGACTGACCACCCGCAGGACTTCCTCGACCTGGTAATGTCACTTCGCGATACCGAGGCGAGCGCTTACACCGAGCGCGAGACGCCTATCTTCACCTGCATTGCCATGGACCTCCCCAGGGTGCTGGACGCCCTGGGCTGAACGCCCGCATTAACGAGGCCCGAAATGACCGCGAAGATGACCGGACGCGAACGACTCCTGGCCGCCGCCCGCAGGCAGCCGGTGGACGCCACGCCGGTATGGTTCATGCGCCAGGCGGGTAGCCTTTTCCAGGACGCACGCGAGCTCATTCAAAAGCACGACATCATGACCGTCGCCAAGACCCCGGAGCTATCGTCCCGCGTGGCGATGATGCCCGTGGAAAAGCTAGGCGTCGATGGATGCGTCCTGTTCGCGGACATCATGCTCGTGCTCAACGGCATGGGCGTGCCATACCATGTCGTCCCGGAGACCGGCCCCATCATCGACAGGCCCGTCAGGTCGGCGGAGGACATCCGCGCCATCCGCGTCGTGGAGCCCGAGGAAGGCTCGCCGTACGTCCTGGATGCCATACGCATCATCAAGAATGAGCTTGGGGACAGGGCGGCGATAGTGGGCTTCTCCGGCTCGCCGTTCACCCTCGTCTGCTACATGATCGAGGGCAAGCCGTCCCGCACTTACGACAGGTCGAAGGCGTTCATGTTCGCCCACCAGGACCTCTGGCACGAGTTCATGGGCAAGGCGACTGATGTCTGCGTCCGCTACCTGAAGGGCCAGGTCCGGGCCGGCATCGATGTCGCTCAGCTCTTCGATAGCTGGGTGGGCGTCCTCAGCCCGTCCCAGTACGAAGAGTTCGTCCTCCCCTACTCCCGCCGCATCTTCGCCGAGCTACGCTCCCTCGGAGTCCCGAGCATTCACTTCGGCACAGGCAACGCCGGCCTCCTTGAGCTGATGGCCGCCGCAGGGCCGGACGTTGTGGGAGTGGACTGGCGGGTGAACATCGACGAGGCATGGGCCCGCGTGGGCGCCGCCAAGGGCATCCAGGGCAACCTGGACCCTACCCTGCTGCTCGCGCCGTGGTCGACCGTTGAGCGCGAAGCCGGCGACGTGCTGCGGCGCGTCGATGGTCGACCCGGCCACATATACAACCTCGGCCATGCGATCGTCGGCGGGACGAAGACGGACACCCTGCAGCGTCTGGTAGACTTGGTGCACAATCACTCCGCCGTAAAGGCCTGACGCCATGCCCGCAAACACGACAATGACCGGCGCGCAACGTATGCTGGCGGCCTGCAGGAGGCAACCGGTGGATGCCACGCCGGTGTGGTTCATGCGCCAGGCGGGCCGCTCCTTCAAGGAGTACCGCGCCCTCAAGGAAAAGTACGACTTCCTCACGATGGCCAAGACGCCGGAGATAGCCGCCCAGGTGACCCTCCTGCCCGTGGGCAGGCTCCATGTGGACGCCGCCGTGATGTTCAGCGATATCGCCCTCGTCCTCGAAGGGTTGGGGCTGGAGTACCACATCGAGCCGGAGGTCGGTCCCGTGGTCGCGAAGCCCGTCCGCACGCAGGCGGACGTGGACGCGCTCATGGTGGTTGACGCGGAAGAGGCGACTCCCTACGTGTTCGAGACGCTCCGCATTCTCCGGCGGGAGCTTGAGGGCCAGACCGCCGTCATAGGCTTCGCAGGCTCCCCATTCACCCTGGCGTGCTACATGATCGAGGGCGGTCGCTCGCGCTCTCGGATGTACGAGGGTGTGAAGGCCCTGATGTTCACTCAGCCCGGCGTGTGGCACGGCCTGATGGAGAAGATCACCGAGGCGACGATTCGGTACCTTCTTGCGCAGGCGAAGGCAGGAGCTCAGGTAATCCAGCTGTTCGATAGCTGGGTCGGCGTCCTCGGCCCGTCGCAGTACGAGCAGTATGTTCTGCCTTACTCCAAGCGCATATTCGAAGCCGTGCGCCCAACCGGCGCGGCAACGATCAACTTCGGCACCGGCACGTCCTCTCTGCTCGGCCTAATGGCCACCGCCGGTAGCGACATCATTGGCGTGGACTGGCGGGAAGACCTGGGCGCGGCGTGGCGCACCATCGGCTACGAGCATGGAATACAGGGCAACCTGGACCCTGCGATGCTCCTCGCCCCGTTCCCGGTTATCGCGGAGGGCGCAAGGCGAGTCCTCCGGCAGGCAGGGGGGCGGCCCGGCCACATCTTCAACCTGGGCCACGGCGTCCTGCCGGAGACAATCCCTGACGACCTGGCCCGCCTGGTCGAGCTTGTCCACAATGAAAGCAGGAAGCCTCACCCGGCCACCGCCGGCAAACGCTGAGCTGAGGCCGTCCGTCCCAACCGCACAACCCAACCCGGAGTCGCTCCCATGTCCACATCCACCGCAACCCGAACGATCGGCGTCGTCGTCATGACCTTCGGCTCGCCGAAGACCCTTGATGACGTTCCCGCATACCTGGCCAGCGCGCGCGGCGGCAAGCAGCCGCCCGATGACCTGGTCAAAGAGTTCCAGCGGCGCTACACAGTCGTGGGCGGCTCCCCCCTCAACCGTATTACCGGAGAGCAGGCGGCCGCGCTGGAGGCCGTGCTTAACGGCGGCGCCTCGGGCAGCCGTTACCGCGCGCTCGTGGGCATGCGGCACGCGCCGCCGTTTATCCAGGAGGCATTCGAGAAGCTCGCCGCCGAGGGCATCAAGCAGGTTGTGTGCATCATCATGTCGCCGCAGTACTCGCCGACCACGATGGGAGGCTACCTTCGGGCCGTGGAAAAGGCAAAGGATGCCCTCGGAACGGGCGCTGACGTGCGCGTCGCCGGGTCGTGGCACCTGGAGCCTGCCTTTATCGACGCGCTGGCCAGGCGCACCACGCAGGCGCTTGATCGCCTCTCGCCAGCCGATCGTGCAACGATTCCGGTCATATTCACGGCCCACAGCCTGCCGAAGAGCGTCGTCGACCGCGAGCCTTTCTACATAGACCAGCTAAAGGACACTGCTGCAGCGGTGGCGAAGAAGCTGTCTCTGGACTCCGCCCGCTGGCAGTTCGCCTACCAGAGTGCTGGCCACACCCCGGAGGAATGGCTCAAGCCGGACATAAAAGAGCTGTTCCCGGATATGCATAAGGCTGGCCACAAGGCCGCGCTGGTGGCGCCGATACAGTTCCTGGCCGACCACCTGGAGGTGCTTTACGACATCGACGTTGCGGCTGGCGAGGAGGCCGCCGAGGCGGGGATCAAGATGCTCCGCATTGAGACCTTCAACACCATGCCGGAGTTCATCCAGGTGCTTGCGAACGTCGTCAAGCGTGAGTTGGCCCGGTAAACTCGTTTCCTTGCCGGGCGCCGCGCGCGGCTGCTAAATTGACATGAGTGCACTCTCCACATGGAGCCACAACGTCCCATGGCAACATCCGAGCCCATCTCCACGCCCAATCGCAAGGAGCTCAAGTCCAACCCATTGCTGGACCTGGGCCTGAACGTCATAATCCCGGTGATCATCCTCACCAAGTTCAGCGGCGAGGACCGGCTCGGGCCGGTTATGGGCCTGGTCGTCGCGCTCGCCTTCCCGGTGGGTTACGGTATTTTCGATTTCGCCCGGCGGCGGAGCATAAACTTCATGTCGGCGCTGGGTTTTGCCAGCGTCCTGCTGACAGGCGGGATAGGGCTCCTGAAGCTGGACGCCCAGTGGATCGCCGTGAAGGAGGCAAGCATCCCTCTCGTCGCCGGCATCGCCGTGCTCGTTTCCATGAAAACGAAGTCGCCGCTGGTGAAGGCTGTCCTGAACAAAATGATGGACTCCCCTGCCGTGTACGCCGCCCTCTCGGCCCGGAACAACGTAGCCGCATTCGAGCGCAAGATGGCCGCCGCCACCTACATGATCGCCGGCTCGTTCCTGCTCTCCGCCGGCCTGAACTTTGCGCTTGCCCGCCTCATCGTCAAGAGCCCGTCAGGCACTGTCGCGTTCAATGAAGAGATCGGCCGCATGACAGCCTTCAGCTTCCCCGTGATCGCTGTGCCGTCGATCATCGTCCTCACGGCCACGGTCGTTTACCTCATCAACACCACCGCCAAGCTCTCCGGCTTGGAACCCTCGAAAATCCTCAAGCAAAAGTAGGGTGCCGGCAGCCCACCACTCCGCCCGCGGCGGCCTCACCGGGTCCCTCTCCCGCCTTCACACTTCATAATTGATACTTCATAATTCTCTCCTCATTCCCCTCATCCCGTGACCCACCGTCCACAGCGTCTCCCGCGTGGGCGATTCCCTGGCCCACCGCTCGCACACCTGCCGCACCCAGTCCGGCTGGTACTTCGCGGCGTCATTCAGCCAGTTGCCCACGGACTTGCGGACGTAGAGCGAAGGGTCTGACCGCACGTGCTCCAGGATGCGCAGCCCGGGCGCGGGGTCGCGCTTGAGCGCGGGGATGTGCGCCGTCCATACGCCGCACGGCCGTGTGGACTCCACGGCGCAGCGCCGCACATTCGCGTCCGCGTCCCGGACCCACTCCTCCAGCAGCTCAAACCTCAGCGCCGTCTCCTTCGCAAACCACGGCCGGTACGAGTCCCACGCGCTCTCCCGCACCGAGCTGTGCGGGTCCGCCGCGAATCTCCGCGCGGCCGCCAGCCGTTGCACCATCGTCAATGAAGGGTCGGCGGTATGGATGTACGATGCCCAGCTGCGAACCATGTCCGACCGGTGAGAGGCGATGCGCTCGTAGACCGCCGCACGGTCAGGATAGCCGTCCAGCGCCTCGAACAGCACGCGCCCCGCTCCGATCACGCGCTGCACAACGCCCTTGCCCGCCAGCGCGTCGACGCCCGCTTCGATCTGTGCGCGGCCGGCCTGCAGTCCCGCATCTCCAATCAGGCAGCGCATCAGCGCGCGGTGGTCGATGGCCAGCCCCTCCGGCAGTGTGATCGTCTCGTCCCTGCCCTCGTTCAGCGCGCGGAGCACTTCAGGCGGAATGTCGTCCATGCGCAGCGCGCCCTTGCGACGTACGGATGTTGTGCCGTTCTCCATGCTAGAATCTCCCATATGTCACTTCCAGCCAAGGCTCAACAGAGTATAGAACATAAGTACGCCACCCTCAAGCGGCTATTGGCGGAAATGGAGTCGGTGCTCGTCGCATACTCCGGCGGCGCGGACAGCACCCTCCTGGCGGCCGTGGCTAAAGATGTACTGGGCACAAAGGCGCTGGCGGTGACCGCGAAATCTCCGAGCCTAGCGACGGAAGAGCTGGATGATGCCGTCGAGACTGCGCGCGCTCTCGGACTCAACCACAGGGTGATCGAGACCGGAGAGGTGGACCGCGCGGACTACAAGGCGAACGACCCCAACAGGTGCTACTTCTGCAAAGAGGAGCTGTACACGCACCTGGCCGCGCTGGCAGCCACGGAGGGGTACGAGTGTATCGCCAACGGCCACAACATGGACGATCAGGGTGACTTCCGGCCGGGAATCAACTCCGCCCGGCGGCGGGGTATTCGCAGCCCGCTGGTGGAGGCCGGCCTGACGAAGGCAGAGGTGCGGGAGCTTTCACGCCGGCTGGGGTTGTCGACCTGGGACAAGCCCGCCCAGGCATGTCTCTCTTCCCGCGTCCCGTACGGCACTCCCATCACCATAGAGGCGCTGCAGCGAATCGCGAAGGCGGAGGCGTACTTGCGCTCCCTCGGCGTCCGCCAGGCCCGCGTGCGCCACCACGACACCATCGCCCGCATCGAGGTAGCGCCGGAGGACTTCCCCGCGCTATTGGCGCCGGACGCCCGCCAGGCCCTGACCCGCCACTTCAAGGGCCTCGGCTACGCCTACGTGACGCTGGATATGGACGGGTTCCGCAGCGGCAGCATGAACGAGGTCTACGCAAGCCTGCAGCAGAAAGCAGCGCGCTTCCAGGCGGAGTAAAGCGCCCTATCGCACTACACCCCTGCCCCTCAGATCCCCAATCTGCGCCTCGGCATACCCAAACTCCCTCAGCACCTCGTCCGTCTGCTGGCCGAGGAGCGGCGGCGGGAGGCGGATCGCCCCCGGCGTGTCGGAGAGCTTAACGGGAATGCCGATGTGGCGGAGTCGGCCGGACTTCGGGTGCTCCTGCTCAACCACCATCTCCCGAGCCTGCACCTGCGGGTCTGCGTAGACGGACGCCATATCGTAGATTGGGCCGCACGGCACGCCGGCCCTCTCCAGCGCCTCCAGCCAGTGCGACGTGGGCCCGGTGACGAACGTCGCGCTAAGGGTCGCTATCAGCGGAGCGCGGTTGGTGATGCGGTCAGCGTTGGTGGCGAAGCGAGGGTCAGCAAGCAGATCCTCGCGGCCAGTCGCCTGGCAAATCCTGAGCCAGTTCGACTGGTTTGCCCCGCCCACGTTCACGTACCCATCGCTCGTCGGGAACGCCTGGTACGGCGCCGAAAGCTGGTGCGCCGACCCGTTGGGGCCGGGGGATCGGCCGGAGGCGAAGTAGATCGAAGACTCCCAGATGGTGTACGCAATGCCGGCTTCGAGCAGCGACGTGTCCACATGCTGCCCGTGCCCGGTCTTTAGCCGGTTCACATAGGCGCACATAATGCCGTACGCGCCGAACAGCCCGGCGTTCAGGTCGGTTATCGGCACGCCCGCCTTGGCGGGAGCCCCGCCGGGGAAGCCGGTCACGCTCATTATCCCGCTCATCCCCTGCGCCACCAGGTCGAAGCCCGCTTTGTCCCTGTACGGCCCGGTGATGCCGTACCCACTGATGGTGCTGTAGACGAGCGCCGGATTAACTTTGCGAAGGCTCTCGTAGCCCAGGCCCATCTTCTCCATCGTGCCCGGGCGCATATTCTGGACGAGGATATCCGCCGACTCCGCCATGCGCCGGACGATGGCGACGCCCTCCTCCGACTTCAGGTCGATCACGGCGCTGCGCTTGTTGCGGTTGATGCCGAGAAACGCGGCGGACTCACCGTTCAGGAACGGCGGCCCGGAGCGCCGGACATCGTCGCCGCCGTCCGGCTTCTCGATCTTGATCACATCCGCGCCCATGTCGCCCAGTAGCATCGTGCAGAACGGCCCGGCCATGATCTGGGTGCAGTCGATTACTTTGACGCCCGCGAGGGGCTGTGGAAGGGTCATCGGGACCTCTGCCGTTATTTGCCGGTGAAGCGGGGCGGCCTGCGCTCAATAAACGCGCGGCGGCCCTCCTGGAAGTCTTCGCTGGCGAAATTTGTGAAGGGCAGCTCTGCCTGCTCCTCTGAAAGGCCGGTGAGTCCCGGGTCCGCTAGCACCGTTCGCATTATCTCTTTGTGCCGGCGCTGGGACAACGGGGAGAGCGGGAGCATTTCCTGGGCAAGGGCATACACATACTCCGTAACTTCGGCGAGGGGAAGCGCCGAGTTGATGAGCCCGATGCGAAGCGCCTCCGTCGCGTTGATCTGGCGTCCGGTGAGGAGAATGTACGATGCGCTGCCCGGGCCGACAAGGTTAACGAGGCGGCGCATCTCCTTGTAGCCCACAAGTATGCCCAGCTTCGCCACCGGCACGCCGAAGCGCGAATTGTCCGACGCAATGCGGATGTCCGTCGCCATGCTCAGCTCGCACCCGCCGCCCACGCAGAACCCTTTAATGAGGCTGATCGTGGGCTGCGGCAGCGCCTCAACGGCGTCAAGGGCGCCCTCGAACACGTCCGCATAGCGCCGCGCGCTGCTCGCATCGTAACGGTGGTGCTGGAAGTCCTTGATGTCCGCGCCGGCAGAGAACGCCTCTTCCCCCGCTCCCCTCAGGATCACGACGCGCACCGAGCCGTCGGCGGCTACATCACCGGCGATTCCCCTTAGCGCCTGCCACCCCTCGAAGTCGATCGCGTTGCGCTTCTCGGGCCGGTTGAGCGTGATCGTTGCGATGCCGTCGCGGCGCTCTAGGGTGATTTTTTCGGCCAAGAGACTGCTCTCCTGTGGAGTGCCTTAGAAGGAGGAGTATCCGCCGTCAACGGCTATGACGGAGCCGGTGACGTAGTCGGATGCGCGGCTCGCCAGGAACACGGCGACCCCCGCGAAGTCGTCCGGCTCTCCCCATCGCCCCTGCGGAATGCGCTGGTTGATCAGGGCGAACCGCTGCGGGAAGTTCTTTTCGATGGACGACGTTAGTCCTGTTTTGATCCAGCCGGGCAAAACAGCGTTCACCTGGATGTTGTCCTTTGCCCAGGACAGCGCGAAGCTCTTCGTGAGCTGCACAACGCCGCCCTTGCTTGCGGCGTACGCGGCGCCCCAGTCCAGCCCGAAGATCGAGGTCATGGAGCCGATGTTGACGATCTTGCCGCCGCCCACCTTCTTCATGTGCGGGTAGACCGCGCGGGTGAAAAAGAACGTACCCTTGAGGTTGGTGTTCACCACTTCATCCCACTCGGCGATGGTGTAGTCCTGCGGCGGCTTGCGGATGCTTGTGCCCGCGTTGTTGACGAGTATGTCTACCCGCCCGAAGCGCTCCACCGTCGTTATGACCGCGCTGTTGACGGATGCCTCGTCCGTTACATCCACGGCCACGCCCAGCGCCTCCACGCCCATCCCCTGCAGCAGCTTCACCGCCTCGGTTGTCTTCGACTTGTTCCGCGCGGCCACGGCCACGTTGGCGCCCGCCTGAGCAAGCCCCTTTGCGAAGCCCAGCCCTATGCCGCCGTTCCCGCCGGTGACAATGGCAACTCTACCCTTGAGGTCGAACATGGAGGTGGACATGAGGACTCCGGCGACTAACGTTCCGAAACGAGTCTCTTGATCTCGGCAAGGTCATGTTCGAGATCTTCGAGATCATACTGCATTGGAATCTTCTTGGCGTGCAGATAGTCCATCATTTCCCAAATAGTAACGCCCGCCTCAAAGGCAGCACGGGACATTGTAACGACATTCTCCCGGTACAGCTTGGCAGCATGCTCAAGCTTCCACTCCTTGAGCCCCGCATACAGGATCTTCCTTATCGCTGTGGAGCGGTCAACCTGCTCAACTTCCTCTACCTTACGGAGGCCTTCGAGTATCTCGGACGATACCCTGGAAGCAACCATCTCTTCCTTTTTCTTCGTATTGGTCATATCCCCTCCTCTTCCCGCAAAGACTGGATAACTCTCGCCATAATATCAGGCGAGACCCATGCTACCGACGCAAGCCGCCGCAGCAGGTCCAGTAGCTCATCATAACTTAACAGCGATATCTCTCGGGCAGCCAGTAGTACTCCCACGGTTCCCACTAACCTGACTCCCAACCTCACCGCTGCGGCCCGCGCTCGCTTCTCATCCACCATTGCTACGCATCCCCGGATGGATGACACGGCAATCACTTCGGCTTCACCTGCTCCCAGCCGCAAGTCCATTCTAAAGAGTTGGGAAAGCCTGACCTCGTCATAAGTGAGATCAATGAGTTCGTATTCCCGCAGACTGCGCTCTAGTTGTGCTGACTCGACAGGGTGAACTTCTTTGCCTCCCTGAATGGTCTCTTCCCAGACGGACGGCGCGATGAGAACATCCGAGTAGAGACGTTCAAGAAGGGGAAGCCTGTCTAGCTTCCCCAGGTAGATCAGGGATGATGAGTCAGCCGCAACCTGCATAACTTAACTTCCGACCCGGTTTAGGCCGATGTTAACAGTTCTACGGACTGTATACAAGCGCAGCCGGCCGCTACTTCCGCAGCGGGCCGTTGGGGCGGTGGCGGTCCAGAATGGCGGTGGTGGCGGGGTTGAGGAGCACCCCGTAGTCTCGCTGGCGGGCGAGAATATCCAGCGCCTGGTCAGAAAGGCCGGGAGTGATGCGAATGGCCTCCGGTTGGTAGCGCATGCAGCGGCGGGTGAGGACCTGCGCCGGCCGGGAGCTTTTTTCGGCACACCCATAAGCGAAGGGGCACATATACGAGTAGCAGACCGTGGTCTCGCGATGGAGGTCGCGGATGCTGCTCTCGTCCGGCCGCATCCGCCGCGTCGTCGTTCTGCCGTTGCCTCGCATGCGCTACCCTTCCGGTTGGCCTTTGCAGTGAATCGCCGCTCCTGTGGAAGGCGGCGACAAGACCATGTGTTCCGGCAGGATACTATATGTCGTCTAAATTGTCTATGCGGCGGACGGCTATTTTTTGAAGCGCGTGCTCTCCGCATGAGCGGCGTGGTACTCGTGCTCCGCGATGACGACGCCGTCCTTCATATGCTTGATATCGCCCGCCATATCGAGCAGCGCGGCGTCGTGCGTGGAGGCCACGACGCTGACGCCCTGGGTGTGCACCATTTCCTTGAAAAGGCCGAAAATTGAGCGCGCGTTAGTGGAGTCCAGCTCGCCTGTAGGCTCATCTGCGATGATCACCGGCGGGCGGGTCACCACCGCCCTCGCGATCGCGACGCGCTGCTGCTCGCCTCCGGACAGCTCGTACGGGCGATGCTTCGCGCGGCGCACCAGCCCCACCATCTCCAGCGCCTGCCGTGTGCGCTCCTCGCGCTCTTTCACCGGGAAGCCGGAGATGCGCAGCGGAAACTCCACGTTCTCCCACGCCGAGAGGAGCGGCAGCAGGCCGAACGACTGGAAGACAAACCCCACCTTTCGTCGGCGTATCTCAGTGAGCTCCTTCTCGCTCATCGTCGCCAGGTCCTTCCCCTCGAAGAGGATCTTCCCGGAACTGGGCTTGTCCAGGCCGGCCATGAGGTTGAGAAGTGTGGTCTTGCCGGAGCCGGAGCGTCCCACAACGGCGATGAACTGCCCTGGTTTCACGGTCAGGCTCACGTCTTTGAGGGCGACGACCTCCTCTGAGCCCACCTTGAAGGTGCGTCCCAGGTTCTGAACGTCGATAATTGTCGCGCTTTTGTTCACTGCCTGATTTGCTGTCTGGGGCTTGTTCAACCCTGCACCTCTCCGGGCACTATGGTGACTTTGCCGTTTTCTACTACCACCCTTGCGCGCTCCTTGATCTTGAGCTGCTCAAGCACTTCCTTGGGGAGCTGCACCCGGCCGGCGGCGTCCACAAGCGTATACTCCTCCAGCGGCGTGTCCTTGTCCCCCGCGCCGGTGACCTTGCGATAGCTGACCTTGCGGCGTATCTCCGTCGAAGTCTTGCCGTCGCGGATCATCACAACCCTGCCCACCTTGTACGCGATGTTCGGGTCGTGCGTCACGATGACGATAGTTGTATTCAGCTCGTGGTTGACCGTGCCGAACAGGTCCAGGATCTCGCTCGCCGTGTCGTCGTCCAGCTCGCCCGTGGGCTCGTCAGCCAGCAGGAGCGGCGGGTGGTTTGCCAGCGCGATCGCGATGGCAACGCGCTGCTGCTCGCCGCCGGAGAGCCGCTCCGGCGTGTGGTTCTTCCGGTGTCCAAGGCCAACAAGCTCCAGAAGCTCCTCGGCGCGCTTCTGCCTGTCCTTCGGCGACATGCTCGTCAGCATCATCGGCAGCGCCACGTTCTCCAGCGCCGTCAGGTACGGAAACATATTGCGGCTCGTCTGCTGCCACACGAAGCCCACTTCGTGACGACGGTAGAACTCAACCTCCTTGGATGACATCCGCAGGAGGTCCCGCTCACCCACCCGGACCTTGCCGGCCGAAGGGGAATCGTAGCCTGCCAGAATGTTCAGCAGCGTGCTCTTGCCGCTGCCGCTGGCGCCGACGATCGCGACCACCTCGCCCTTCTCCACCGCAAGGTCAAGGCCGCGCAGCGCCACAACCTCAAGGTCGGCGATCTTGTATATCTTGAACAGGTCTTCACACATAATGTACGGAGCGGTTCGTGTGACCATGAGCTACTCCAGCGGCCCCGCCACTACATTTCGCCAAGGCGCAGGATGCGCTGCAGCTGGATGCGGTGGATCAGCCAGATCATTCCAAGGATTATGACCGCGAAAACTGCGAACATTATTGCATAGGTGGACAGCAGCAGGCCCCAATTCACTGTCATCGCGAACGGCGGCACCACGCGGCTGCCCCAATCGTCGTGGCCCAGGAACGGCATGATCGTCGCCCCCAGGCGACCGCCCATCCACGTACCCAGCGCCATGCCAACTCCGATAACCAGCGCCTGCTCCAGCCAGACCATCGTAATGAGTTGCTTCGAGCTGAATCCGAGCGTCTGCAACAGCGCGAACTGGAGCTGCCGGCTCTGGAACGACACGTAAGCATGGACCATGAAGCCCAGGCAGCTCAGTATGAGCACGGCAGAGAATGCAATGAACAGCAGAGAGCGCCACCCCGCCTGCACCAGCGGGTCCACCTGCGTTTGCGCCAACCGTGCGGACCGGTCCATTATCCCCGTCGTTGAAAAGCCAAGGCCGCTCTCAAGCTGATCGATTAGCTCCTCGCGCTCCTCCCTCGTCGTAGACGAAGCAATCCAGATCTCGTTCGGGTTCAGCTCCGCGCCAAGAATGCCCAGCCCGACAAAGTCTGCCAGCGTATCGAAATCGGATACAAGGTATCTTTCGCTGGAGACGACCATCGTTGGGAAGAGCTCCACGGCGCCCTCAATTCGCACCGGCACCCTGTTCCCGCCCACCGATACGTCGAACTCATCGCCCGCGTCGTGTCCTGTGCCCTTGGCAAAGGTTGCGCTCGCAAGCACGGGAAGCCGCGGCCGCTCGTCGGCGCGGAACACTCCGCGAGTAGTCAACGGGCTGCCCTCCGACCACGTGAACAGCAGCGATGTACCCTCGCCCGTGGACGTAATGTCCGACCCTCGGGCGGAGTCCGCCACCGCATCGTCCGCGGACTTCAGCGCCAGCCAGCCTGACGTGTTGTCAAAAGTCTCCACCGTCTGAAGAGGCGCATCCGTGTTCGAGCGCACCGCGATTTCGTCGATCAGGATGGAGCCCGGCTGCAGCCTGCGCGCCCCACCGGTCTCATGTACGCGGATGGACATGATTGTGAGAGGCAGCGCCGTCTCGGCAAGCTGAGGAGTACCAACGCCCAGAGTAGTCTCCAGCGTGGTCCAGTTGCCTGTCCGGAGCGTGCCCAGATCGAACGTAAAGTACTTCCCGGCGTTTGTCTTCGCGCGCACTGTAACACGTACGCCGGGGTGCGGCCTGTCCGCCTTCACAAGCAGCGCCAGAGTCCGGGCGCTCGGCGGCAGGGCCACGCCCTGGAAGGCGGTTCGTACCGCCAGGTCCGGCAGCAGCTCATCCAGAGGGCCGGAGGCGAAATCGTCCCGGAACCACGCAACCTCGTTAAATCGGTTGCCTTCCACGGATACCATCGTGTAGTTCATGCCGTAGACCTTGCTCAGGTCGTGCCCCGAGGCCCGTAGCACCACCGTCGCCTTGTCCACGCCGGGCACCGACTCGTATGCCTCAATCAGCGCGGCGTTGGAGGAGGGTATCGTGGGCTTAGGCCCACGCTGCCCGCGGAACGCTACCGGCACATTGCCTTCAATGCGGAGGTCGCTGCCCGTCGAATATAGCACCCGCTCCCTGAAGTTCCGCTCCAGCGTCGTCCCAAAACTGGATGCGAATATCCCCAGTCCGGCCGTCAGGATCAGGAGCAGAGATAGCCGCGCGTAGTGCGTCGGGTTGCGCGCCATCTGCCACACGCCCATCACCAGCCCTGCCGGCAGCCACGGCGACATTACTTTGCTGGCGAGGTTCATCGCGATTGGGAACAGCCGCAGCAGCACCATCGCCGAGGCGATCAGTATCAGTCCGGGAATAATCAGCAGCAGCTGATTTACCGCCAGCTCGCCGAACACGCTTGCCGCCACAACGGAGCCCTGCTGCGTCAACTGCCTGAACAGGAACATGCCCAACAACAGCAGCAGAACGTCCAGGTAGTACTTCTGGAATACCGGCTGGCCGGTGGGTCGCGCCGACCCCTGCCGCAGGCGCGTCACTGTTATGCGTGACGCTTGCACCGCGGGGACCATCAGCGCCACGAAGCTCAATATGCCGCCTATGGCCCCCATCATGAACGCGCCCGGAGAGAGGGCCGCGTCCAGAAGGAAGCCGCCGCTAAGGTCGGAGAAAGCCGGAGTGAGGCCAAGCACACTGATTGCTCCCGCCGCCAGGAACGGCCCCACAACCGAGCAGAGGAAGGCCACGGTTGCCCCCTCCATCACGAACACCAGCAGTATCTGCGTCGGGCTCGCCCCGCGGCTGCGCAAAAGCGCAACCTCTGACCGCCTGTCCTCCACGGAGAGCGACGACAGCGTCGTCACATAGTAGAGGATAACAACCGCGATCAGGATCAGCACAACGTACATAGGCAGCTTGCTGAAGAAGAGCCGCCGGTCGTATTCAGAAAGAGCATTGTCCAGCTCGGTTGTCTGGAGGTAGCTCCCAAGTGTCGAAGACAATCGGGCCTGCATGAACTCCAGGCGGTTCACAGTGTCCACGGAGTTGCGCGCGTTGATGCGACCCACGTCCGTCGTCAGCAGCCACGCGTACGTGCTGTCCATCCGCCGGAACGCAGGGCCGACAACCTCCATGTACTCCCGTTCAGTAACAAAGAACGGCATGGTGGTAAAGCTGACGCCGGTCGCGGACTGCAGAACTGACCGCTCCAGGAACCAGTACTCGTGGTTAGGGTCCGCCCTGCGGAATACACCGGTAATGACAACCGTTGCGTACTGCGTGGAATCTGTCCACGGCGGCGAGGCGACGTACTCGTCGCCAACATTCACCCCAAAGGTCCGCGCGGCCTCCTCCGGCACCAGCGCTTCCAGTCGAATAGTGCCGTCGGAGCTGGGAAGCGCCGCGTCGGAGGGCATCCGGCCGCCGGGCAGAATCTCCGCATGCTCCAGCAGCGTCGGCAGGTATGTGAAGTAGGTCCGCGGGTTTTCGTAACCGGTGAGTGGGCGGTTGCCCGCGGCGTTCAGGAACATGGTGGGGCTCTTCCCCACGCGTATCCGCTCCTCAACAAGCCAGTCAATCCGCGAGTCTATCTCCTCGTTCACCGCGTCGGAAACTACCCTGAACTCGGAGTAGTTGGCCGGCCCCCGCTGCACCTGCAAAATGACATTGAGCTGGTCCACCGTGTGGCGCTCGAGGGTGCGCTTCAGGGCCAACTCCCGCAGCGCGTCGAAGTAGATGACGGTGCCTGCCATGATCGCAGAGGCAAGCAGCACGCCCAGGACCACGGAGGATCGCATCCTCCAGTGGGCGAGGCTCCGCCGGAGTACGAATTGCCAGGCTGACAGGAAGCTCTTAATTTGTGCTGTCACGGTCTTGCCACCCACCCGAGCTCGTTGGTTTGTTACACGCCCGCGGGAACGCAGCCGGCCATTACTCGCCCTATGAATCTCCCGCGCGGGCGATAGCGTGCATGTCCACCCGCCCGATCGTCCTGTTCAACACCACCAGCGCCGCCACGAATAGCGCCACAATGGCGATGTACGTCGGGGCCATCAGCCCCCAGTCCGTGATCATAACGAAAGGCGGCACCACCGTTTGCCCCTGGTCCGTCACGGCCAGCGGCGAGACCATCATCCTGCTCATCTGGAATCCTGCCCACGTCCCAAGCCCGAGCCCCATCCCCACAATGGCCATGTGCTCGAAGCCCACCAACGCCCCCAGCTGGAGCCGGGATAGTCCCATGGACTTCAGGAAGCCGACCTCGTGCTTGCTCTTGCCGGCCACCAGCAACAGATAAGACACGTACCCGAACGTGGCAGCCATGAGCACAATTCCCAGGGCTACCAGCACCATAGCCTTCCAGCCGGAAGAGGTCAATGGGTCCAATCGAACGGCCTGGAGCCTTTCCGACCCGCTCTGGTAGTTGACCATCCCCTTCACAAAGTCCGCCAGCATCTGCCGCATCGCAACCTCATCGTGGCCGGCCGTGCTCACAAACAGCTCGTTGGGGTCAGTATTGCCGAGGTGGCTCATCAGGTTGAGGTAACTCAGGAGCTGGCCCATATCGGCTACAACGAAGTGTCCCTGCCCAGGGTCCACCGTTGGGAAGAAATCGACGATCTCCCGCACCTCTACCGGCACCAGCGTGCCGGCCACCACCGCCGTGAACCGGTCCCCGGGCCTGAGGCCGTTGGAACCCGCCAGCCCCGTGTTCACCAGTATCGGAACATTCTGGTCGCCGGGGAGTTGATAAAACCCGCGCACCCCGCGGTTCTTGTAACGTCCGAAGTCGAATTTTAGGGAGTACAGTCCGGAAACGGCCTCCGCGTTGGATATGGCGATCGCGTCCCTGTCGGTTACAGAGGTCGCCATCGGGCTCCACCTCAACCCCCCCTCGAAGCTCTCCAGCACCTGCCCCTCTCCACCCTCGCCGACGAATGCGACAATGTCGTCCATCAGCACGGTGCCGACGCTGCCGGTGTTGGAGCCCGCCGTCATGCTGCCTACGTCCCATCCGGGCTCGTAAAGCTCCACGCCAAGGATGTGTATCGGCGCCTGCAAAGATTCCGGCACCTGCCCGCGCACAATGTGCCACTGCGGCTGGCCAAGGTCCCCAAGCGAAACGGTGCGTGTTACACCTTTGGCGTCCTGCAACACCATCCATACGGATATCTGCACGTGGAGCGCCGCCGGCTTCACCCACACTCCCACTTCAGTGGCGCCTTCGGGCAGCGCGATTCTGGAAGGGGAGGTGTGAGGCTGGAGAGATGTCATCAGCCCCGGCAGCGTGTCCTCGGAGAAGTCGTCCCGGAACCAGGCGATGTCCGCAAACTTGTCCGTCTCCACGCCGAGAATCTGGACTGAGGAAGGCCCCGCCGACCCGGTCGTGCGGAACGCGAGAGCAGATTCCGTGATCGCCGATGTGGCGGTGTACTGCTCGTCGATCGCCTTCAGGCCGCCGCGTATCAGGTACGGATTGCCGCGAAGGCGCATGTCTGTGGGAACGTCGAACAGGATCCTCTCCTCCTGGCTGCGGGCCAGCGTGCCGCCCACCGTTGTGGAAAGGACCGCAAGGCCGGTTGCGAGCACCAGAAGCAGCACCAGCCACGTGTACTGCAAGGGATTACGGGCCATGCGCCAGATCGCCATCGTGAGCCATACCGGCGTCGCCTTGGATATCTGCCTGAAAGCCATGAACAGCAGCTGCGCCGGCACAACCGCAACCATTCCCACTATCGCCTGGAACAGGTTGTCAGTAGTGTCTATTTCGTGGAAGGACAGGAATGCCGCCGTGAACGCCGCCTGCACCACCATCCCGATCCCCTGCTTCATCGTCCCTTCGCCGCGGCTCGTGAGCCAGTAGGCCACGGCCACGCCAAGCGCCATCGCCGGCGCTGTCAGCCATTCGTCCATCGCCAGCCGGTCCTGCCACCCGCGCGTCAGCAGCACGGCAATGACTGGCACCGTGGTCACTGCCACAAGCAGGTGCACCAGCCCGCGTGACTCGCCCGCAACGTACCTGACGAGCAGCGGAAATACTCTCATGAAGAAGAGCGCCACAACCACAAGGAACAGCACCGGCGCAAAAAGCAGCGTCTCGTTAATCTGCACGTCCGAGAACAGCCCGCCGGATACCAGCTGCCCGCGCGACCGCAGCTCCCAGAACACGATTCCGCCCAGACCCATCAGCGCGAAGTCCAGATAATACCGGTGGAAGAACGACATCGTCGCTGGCCGCGCCGCGCGCAGCTTTTGCACCAGGATGCCGCTGCGGGTACCCATTGCGCCGTAGAGGGCGAAGATGGCAAGGCACGCCAGGCCGATGAGGCCAGCGGCCATGAACGGCGCGCCGTTGAGCTGCACGGGCAGGAACCCGCCTCCGGTCGTCTCCGAAAAGTACGGCGTCTTGCCGGCGAGCGCAACAATCACTGTTGACAGGAACGGCGCGGCAATGACCGCAACCCCCACCATCACCAGGCCTTCCAGCACGTAAAGTCGCAGAAGCTGGAGGAGTCCCACACCACGGGTCCGGAGCAGCGCGGCGTCCCGCTCCCTGCTCTGAATAAGGTATGACATCATCATCGAAAGGTAGAAGAGCACCGTCACAATCATGACGGCCACCAGGAGCATGAGCGGGACGCGGGAGAATAGGCTGCGCCGGTTAACGTCGGAGATGGTGCCGGTGATGATGCCCGTGTTCACCTGCGCGCCGGTCATCTCCTTGTTGATCTCCGTCTGGAACGCCGCCAGCCGGGCCTCAACCTTCGCGATAGGCCAGCTAGATACCAGTCCCTTGTCTATCTTGGAGAAGAGGATGGGGCTCGCGAGAGAGCCGGGGTACGCCTTACCCCAAACCTCGGTCATCGCGTTGCGGCTGACGTAGACCGCTACGGCTATGTCCTTGTCTGTATCGAACCTGGTGCCCTCAGGAGCTGCCGGTACTGGGTCCGGAACAGTGGAGAAGTAGAAAGCGCCCGCATCAGTCCAGAACGGGGAGAGCGCGTCATTCGGCTCAATCACGCCCGTGATCCGAATCGAGACCCGGGTCTCAGTCGCCAGGTCCGGCGCGAGCGTGACCACGTCGCCGGCCTTGAACTTGTACTCGTCCGCCGTAGGGAACGAGACCACGCCCTCGATGATCGGCCCGCGCGGCCCCTGCTCCACCGCCTCGGTCGACATTCGCCCGTCGATAAACCGCGCGTTCTGGTCGAGCCCCGAAAGGTACTCAATCAAGCCGTAACCCACGGTGGCGTTTGCGCCCTGCTGGACCGCATCCGGCAAGGGCCTGTCCGGTATCCCTGCGATTACGCCGGAAGTGCGAAAGAACGTCTCGTGCCCGGCGTATATCTCCTCCAGGTGCCGCTCCGCCGCCGCCGATACCACGTCCTCCGCCTGGTCAAGGGACTCGGCGTCCAGCGCCATCCGGGGAGGGTAGATGGAGAAGGTCAGAAAGGGGTTTGTGATGCGATTGAGAGTGACCCTGAACGCAAGCTGCTCCAGGGCCTTGAGGTAGAGCGGAGTGGCCGTAGCCACGGTGACGACGATCAGGATGCCGATGAATACACTCAACAGCAGCTTCCAGTCGTCCAGGAGCCGTTTCATGATCAGCTTGGGGATGGATAGTTCATGCATTCGCCCGCCTGGGACATGTGGTTCCCTGCCTGAGCCAGTAGTCACGATATTAATTTGATGTTGTGAAGTATGTCAAGCACCAAATGAAAAATTTGTCTTTGCTCAGTGATATTGTCAGTAGGTAACTGCTCAGTGAATATGTCAGTCCATGAGAGGACTACATTTGACCGAGCGAGAAGCGAAGAGAG
>VGZY01000038.1 GCA_016872355.1 SAR202 cluster bacterium
GGACCCGTCTCCAGCACACCCCTCTCCTCGCCCAAGGATCGAAAGCCGGGTCCAGATCACCCTTGGAGATCGAGACTGATTCAACCAAAACCAGTCGTACTGACAAAATCACTGAGCAGTAAGACTGCCAAAGTCATTGAGCATTGACACCCCTTCCAGAAGATATCGAGCATGCCGTCGCCACGGGAGGCCATGGCGGCCCCGCCGGTCATTTGCGTGGCGAACTTGCTCCAGCCGGGCGTCCACATGTCGTCCCAGATGTAGTGGTACATGTGGTTGTCCGTGCCGTGACCGACGATATCAATGCGCCCGTCGCCCCATGAAACTGCGGCAATGCCGGAGTCGTCGGCCATAGTTACTGTTGGGCCGTCTGCATCGTTCAGGGGAGGGTCCGGCGTGGGTGTCTCAACGACGGTGTTGTGGTCTGATGGAGAATCGCCCTGGGAGCAGCCCGCCGCAGCGAACACGACCGTCACCACAAGCAGCAGAAAAACGATACGTCCGTACATATGCCGCACTCCGATGGCCGTTCAGGTCCACGTTGAAAAGGAAAGCGCACGATATGCGCTTTGAGACGCGTAATCGCGACGAATTGCGGCGCGTATAATAGCAGAATCATGGCGGATTGTCACGGCGGGCCGGCGTCTAGCCCCCAGCCCCATGTCCTCGTAGACCGCCTCGTTGACGGCGTTGTTGCGGCGGGTGTGTTTGGGCTCGCCTATCAAGCCGTTGACGGCCCAGGCGACTACCAGGCGGTTCTCGGGGTCCGCGAAGCCGATGGATGACTGGTATCCACCGTGACCAAAGGTGCGGCGTGAGGCGTGGCGGCTGAACTGGTACGGCAGCAGGACGTTCCCCTTTGCTTTCGTGTCCAGGAGGAAGCCGAGGCCCCAGTCCAGCGTGGTCTGGAAGGTCTGGTCCAGCATGCCCGTGCGGTGGCGTGCAGTCAGCGCCTCCACGGACTGAGGGCTGAGTATTCGGGGGCCGTCCGACTCTCCCCTGAACAGGAGCATCTCGTAGAAGAGCCCTAGCTCGCGGATAGGCCCCCTGCCGGAGCCGCCGGGAGAGAAGCGCGTCAGCGTGCTGTCTGGTAAGTCGACCGGTGCCGGTCCTGCGGTGGAAACGCGAAACGCCGTCCCGATGCGCGCGCGGTTGGCCTCCAGCCATGCCTGCGGGGTTGCCAGCCACGAGCTGCGCATGCCCAGCGGCTCGAACACCTCCTCCCTCGCATACACGTCGTATGGCCTGCCGTCCAGCCGCCGGACCACCTCGCCCAGGATGAACCAGGCGGCGGCGTTGTTGTAGCCCGCCTTTCGCCCGGGCTGCCAGTCCGGGTTAAGCTCCGCGTCGCAGACCCTCGCGATCGTTTCGCTGTAGTCCAGGTCCTGCCACGGAAGGTCGATGTTTTTCAGGCCGGACGTGTGCGTGAGAAGGTGGCGCAAGGTCACCCTGTCTTTACCATTTTTTGAGAACTCCGGAACGATGTCCCCAACACGGTCATCGAGGTCGAGTTTTCCGGCCTCCCAAAGGCGGGCTATCGCGACCGCGCAAACCGGCTTGACCGAGGACATCCACGGCAGCACAAATTCCGTCGTCAACGGGGTGCCGGGACGGGCCTCTCCCAGCGCGAAATCCGCCACCGGAATACCGTCCCGCGAAACGTACACCTGCGCACCGAGGTGAAGGCCCTCGCGGATACCCGACTCCAGGACCCCTACTGTCCTTGGCAACGCCTTTCGTGGCTCCTGCATGGTCACTCCTTGCCCGCCGACTGCCCCCGGTTACATTCCCTGCAAGCAGACGCGGTAAGAGAACGCTTTGGGTTGCCGGAAGAACCGGGTGTTAGGCAACGCTTACGCGCGCCGGTCGGGAGCGCTCTTGCCGGCGGTTGAACCGACCGGCATGGTAATGGGTTGAACGACACGATTTCTAACGCCCATGGAGACAAAAAAGGCACCTGAATTTCGTAGGTATTTTCAGCGGCAAATGATATAATACCAGCGTTGTGTTTCATTGTAACCAGGAGTCTTGAATGGTCACCAAAACAGCGTTCGGTTTTGTGAAGCCGCAGATCCTTGAGGAGGAGATGCGGACTTCATACATGCAGTACTCCATGAGCGTCATCGTGGCGCGGGCCTTGCCGGACGTGCGCGACGGCCTCAAGCCCGTGCAGCGGCGCATCCTGTACGCGATGAACGAGCTGGGCATGCGGCCCAACACGGCGTACAAGAAGAGCGCCCGTCTCGTCGGTGAAGTGCTCGGCAAGTACCACCCCCACGGCGAGGGCGCTGTGTACGACGCGATGGTGCGCATGGCGCAGGACTTCTCAATGCGCGTGCCTCTTGTCGACGGCCAGGGCAACTTCGGCAGCGTGGACAACGACCCTCCGGCGGCGATGCGCTACACGGAGGCGCGCCTGAGCTTCGCGGCCGAAGAGATGCTGGCGAATATAGACCAGGAGACGGTCGATTACAGCGACAACTTCGACGGCACGCTGCAGGAGCCCGTGGTCCTGCCGGCCCGGCTGCCCAACCTGCTCATTAACGGAGCGGCAGGCATCGCGGTGGGCATGGCGACGAACATCCCGCCACACAACCCTTCCGAGGTCTGCGACGGCGTCATATATCTTATTGACAATCCCGACGCCACCGACCTGGACCTGATGAAGATCATAACCGGCCCGGACTTTCCGACCGGCGCGACCATCATGGGGCGCGACGGCATCCGGAGCGCCTACACGACGGGCCGCGGCAGCATCACCGTTCGGGCTGTTGCCGAGATAGAGGACATGAAGAAGTCCAACCGGCAGCAGATCGTCGTCACAGATCTGCCGTACCAGGTGAACAAGGCGGCGCTGGTTGAGAAGATTGCCGCGCTGATCAAGGAGAAGCGCCTGGAGGGAATCACCGAGATTCGCGACGAGTCCGACCGCCAGGGCATGCGCATGGTCATGGAGCTTCGCGCAGGGGCGCAGGCGCTCGTCATCCTGAATAACCTGTACAAGCTGACCGCGATGCAGAGCTCGTTCGCGGCGAACATGCTTGCTCTCGTCAACGGCATGCCGCAGGTCATCACCCTGAGGTCGGCGCTGAGCAACTACATCAGCTTCCGCCGCGAGGTTGTCACCCGCCGGACGCGCTACGAGCTCCGCAAGGCGCTGGAGCGCGCCCACATTTTGGAAGGCCTGCGCATCGCGCTGAACAACCTGGACGCAGTCATCAAGCTGATCCGGGAGTCGGCAGACGTCGAATCCGCCCGCCAGGGGCTTATGACCACGTTCAGCCTCTCGCAGATCCAGGCGCAGGCGATCCTGGACATGCAGCTCCGCAGGCTGGCGGCGCTGGAGCGCGAGAAGATAGAGAACGAGTACCAGGAGCTGATGAAGCTGATCGACGAGCTGCAGGCGCTCCTGGCGGACCCTCACAAGATCGATGGAGTTATCAAGAAGGAAACCCGGGACCTCAAGAAGAAGGTCGGCGAGGACCGCCGGACGACGATCAGCGACATGAGCACCGATATGAACCGCGAGGACTTCGAGCCTCACGAGCAGGTGGTCATTACGCTGAGCCAGGCTGGCTACATCAAGCGCATCGCCGCCAGCACGTACCGCAATCAGCACAGGGGCGGCAAGGGCGTGACGAGCATGAAGACGAGGGAGGACGACCCCGTCCGCCACATCCTCGTGTGCGACACGCACGATACGCTGCTCTACTTCACGAACACGGGCCGCGTGCTCTCCACGCGCGTATTCGACCTTCGCCCGGACTTCTCGCGCAACACGCGCGGCGTTCCTGTGGCAAACGTTATCCCGCTGGGCGGCGACGAGCGCGTGAACGCCATCGTCCACGTCCGCAGCCTCCAGCAGCAGGACGTGTTCCTCGTGATGGGCACGACCCGCGGCGAGGTAAAGCGCGTCAACCTGGCGGAGATATCGAGCATTCGCAAAGCGGGGCTGATAATCATGGCTCTGGACCAAGGGGACGAGCTTGTCACGGCGCGTCTCGGGCACGAGACCGACGACGTGACGTTCGTAACCGAGAACGGCATGTCGATCCGCTTCCCTGTTGGCCAGGTGACGGCGAGGCAGCGCGCCGCCGGTGGCGTGCGCGGCATCCTCCTCCGCCGTGGCGACAAGGTTGTGTCAATGGACATGGTGGTGCCGGACAGCAAGCTGCTTGTGGTGAGCAGGAACGGCTACGGCAAGCTGACGACGATGGACAAGTACAAGCAGCAGAACCGCGGCGGCATGGGCGTCAAGACGATGGCGATTACCGACAAGACGGGGCCTGTCGCCGCCGCCCAGATCATCGCGGACAGCGACGAGCTGTACGTGGTGTCGGAGCAGGCGCAGGTGATGCGCACAAGCCTGACGGAGATCCGCAGCACGGCGGGACGCGTTACGCAGGGCGTTCGCATCTTCACGCCTGCGCCGGGCGACGCAGTGGCATCCATGGCGTGCGTATCGGCCCTGGAAGAGGTCGGCGGCGGGGAAGAGGCGCTGCCGCTGCTGAGCGCCGTGAAGCACGTCGACGGCAAAGCGGCAAAGCGCTCCGCCAACGGCGCCACAAAGGCCGTCGAAGAGGACGAGCCTGAGGAGTCCGAGCCCGAGGCCGAAGAAGAGGCCGAGGACGGCGAAGGCGGCGAGCAGGGCAAGCTGCTGTAGCGGCAGGCGCTCTGGAGTAGAATTGCACCGCAAGGAGAGGATGGGCCGCAGGGCGCCATCCTCTCCGCGTTAATGGGGGCCTTTGTCATCCTTCGTCCGCCGCGGCGGACGAAGGATCGTTCAGGCGAGGTTCTCGGTAAATGGCGACACTATCGGGCAACGATCCCAGGCATGCCCCAGGAACGCATTCTGATGATAAGGCAGTCCGGCCCTGCAACGTCGCCTGAACGATCCCTTCGCAAAGCCTCAGGGCAGGCTCTTCGGCCGGAGCGCCTCAGGATGACAAAGGGGAGTGATGGGTATTGGAAAAGCGCAATTGACTGCCGTGCTTGTGGAGCCTGAAATGGATTCGGGATGCTGTTATCTGGTGACAAATCCATGAACGCACGCCGCTTCCGCCACGGCGACCACATCCTCGTGCGCGAGGTGTGGGAGGGAAAGCTGTGGTCGGCGCGGCCTAACATCGTCATCGCGGACACGCCGGAGCTGCTGGCGATGTATATGCCGGAGGGGACGGCCTGGCGGCGGCCCGCGACGGCAGGCGGTGGCTTCACCCGCATTCCCGCGCCGGGCTTCACCACGGCGCCGTCCCTCTGGTACAACGAGGCGGTCCGGCTGGCGGTCCCAGGGGAGGACCACAGCGTGCTGCTCCTGTGGGAGCCCTGCTTCGCGCGCATGAAGTGCTGGTACGTGAACATGGAGACGCCGCTGACCCGGACGGCTATTGGATTCGACTACATGGACCATGTGCTCGACATCGTGGTGCAACCGGACTTCACGGCGTGGAAGTGGAAGGATGAGGACGAGGTGGTAGAGTGGGTCCAGAGGGGCATGCTGACACAGGACCGTACCGACCACCTCCGGCGGGAGGGGCTGAAGGCCCTTTCGCGAATGGAGGCGCGCGAGTCGCCGTTCACAGAGGAGTGGCGGGCGTGGCGGCCCGACCCGTCGTGGCAAAGGCCTGCCCTGCCGGAAGGCTGGGACAGGCTGTAGCACGCGCCTCGCGGGTCAGCCCCGCTAACCGGCCCAGATCCCGGGCCGTTGTATTATGTAGCCCGCCCCGATGGAATCGGGGCCGGTTTTCGTGGGGGCGCACAGAAGTGCGCCCGGCCGTGGTAACAGCAATCGTAATCGTTGGCATGGAACGGGCGCCCCGATAAATCGGGGCGCCCCTACGAAAACGTGGAAACGACTCCAACGGCTAATACATAACCATCCTGGCCATGCAGCATCCGGAGGCACCTTGCGTCTGCCCTATTTCAGATACCTGATTGCAGTTGCCGCCGTATTCCTGATCGCGGCCTGCGATAGCGGTGCGGCCAATCCGGCGGCCACGCCTACGGCTGCTGAGACCGGCCCGGCTGCTGCGAAGGTTGACGGCACCACGGCGACTCGTAGCTCCAAATCGCCGGCAACCCCGGCGGCGACGCTTCCCACGGCCACACCGACAACAGCGGCGACGCTTCCCAATGCGACACCAACACCCCCGGCTACCAGCGCGCCCGTCGCCACCGTCTCAGCAGGCGCCGGACCCACTGTAATCCCTCGATCACCGCGAGAGCTGGCCGGCCCGCTTGCAGAGGCGGCGTGGGCCAACCTGGTGGAGCTGACGGACCGCCACAGCCCGCGCGCCAGCGCAACGGACGAGGAGCTTGCCGCCGCCGAGGTTATCGCGGAGCGGTTACGGGGGATTGGCTACGATGCTGCGCTGGAACCGTTCACGTTCGAGCACCTGACTCTTGAAAAGCCGGTCCTGCAGGTCAACTCACCCATTGAGCAGAAGCTCGTCTCATTCCCAATGGTGAGGTCCGGTGAAGGCTCGGCCACGGGCACGCTTGTGGACATTGGGACCGCCCGAACAACGGACATCCTGGCCGGCGGAATCGCGGGCAAGATTGCCCTGGCGCAACGCGGGACGCTGACGTTCGAAGAGAAGGCGGCGAACGCGGCGGCTGCGGGGGCGGCGGCAATCATTATCTACAACAATGCGGAAGGCTATTTCGGCGGCACACTGGCCAACGAGGCCGGCATTCCCGTCGTTTCCATCAGCAGAGAGGACGGCGAGCGGCTCAGGGGCATGATCTTCTCCGGCCAGACCGTCACCGCGACCGTGACCGTGGAGATGGTGCAACTGATCTCACGGAACGCCATCGCGGAGAAGCCGGGGACGGACCCGAATCGCGGCGTCGTCATCCTCGGCGGCCATTTCGACACGGTGCCGAAGGTGCCCGGCGCGAACGACAACGGCTCCGGCATCGCCACGCTGCTGGCGATCGCCGAGGAGATATCCGGGCGCAGCTACCCGTTCACCGTCCGGCTGGTGGCGTTCGGCAGCGAGGAGCTCGGGCTGTACGGCAGCAAGCACCACGTGGCCGCGATGAGCGAAGACGAGCGGGCGAGGGTGGTGGCGATGATGAACTTCGACGCGCTTGGCACCGGCCCCACGACGGGCATCCTGGGCGACGCTCGCCTGCTCGAGATGACCGGCGCCGTCGCCGACGCAAACGGCATTGACGCCTCCGTCCGCATGTCGCTGCCCGCCGGAACGAGCAGCGACCACGCATCGTTCATCGAGGCGAATATCCCGGCAGTCTTTTTCCTGGGTGACGACTTCTCCCGCATCCACACGCCGAACGACCGAACGGAGTTTGTTCGCCGGGAGCTGATGGGGAACGCCGCCGCGCTTGGGATCGGGCTGCTGGAGGCGCTGGCTGAGAGACGGGATTAGGGTGTTGGGTGTTGGGGGATCGGCATGAGCCTGCTGCAGGTTGCCTGTCGACGAGTGTTGCCGTACCCTAACGGCATTCAGTCGCTGAGGCCGCTGCTTGTCGAATCCGGTTGTCCCCGAACACATCTACGAAATTATCGGCGTATCCGAGCCGTGTCTGTCCCCTGACGGCTCGCTTGTGGCGTTCATGCGGTCGTCGTTTGACCAGGCGCGCGTAGAGGGACGGTCGCAGGTGATGACGGTTGCTACGGAAGGCCGCGCGCCGGAGGCGCTGACGCACGGGCCGTCCGACTCCTCGCCGAAGTTCTCACCCGACGGGGCGTCCATTGCCTTCATCCGCCCCGACGACAAGGGCCGCCGCCAGCTCTGGACTATCTCCAAAACCGGCGGCGAGGCGCGCTGCATCACCTCGCTACCCGGCGGGGCGCACTCCCCGGCGTGGTCGCCGGACTCCACGCGCATCGCTTTCGTGTCGGACGTGGACCCGGACCGCCTCCCGGACGGCCACGACCCCAAGAGGGATCCCAGGCCGCGGGTAGTGACGCGCATCCGTCACCGGTCCGATCACACCGGGTGGCGCGGAAACGCGTTCAGCCATCTGTTCGTCGTGAACGTCGGCTCCGGCGAGACGCGGCAGATCACGAACGGCGAGGGGGACGACGGGTACCCCGTTTGGTCGCCTGACGGCTCGCGGATCGCCTATATCACCGACCGCGGCGACGACCGGGACACCTCATGGCGCAGTAACGTCTATGTCGTGCCTGCCAGCGTCGGGGAGCCGGAGCTGTGGTCGGAAGGCCTGCTCATGGCAGGCGCGGCGGGATGGTCGCCGGACGGCCAGCGGCTTGCGATCGCCGGCTCGGACGACCCCGACGTGTGCGACCGCCGCGTTGGGTGGGTGTACGTCGCTGAGGCCGGTCGAAGGCCTCGGAGGGTGACCGATGGCCTGCACGCGCCCCTGCAGCCTTCACCGGGCTCCATGCAGCCCGCCGCGGAGATCGCGTGGACTCCAGACGGGCGCATTCTGTTCCTGGGCGACCACAGAGGCCAGTCTTATTTATGCACCGAGGGGCCGGACGGCGGACACGACCTTGCTATCGGTGGCGACTGGGCATGCTCATCGGTTTCCTTCGAGTCTACCGGCGGCAAGGCGGTGGTGGCTGCCTCCACTCCTACGTCACCGCCTGAACTGTACCTGGTGGACACCAGGACCGGAGAGCGCCGCCAGCTAACATTCGCCAACGCCCCGTGGCTTGCGACGCACCGGACGGCCGGACCGGAGAAGTTCACGTTCCGCCGCACGGGGCAGGAGATTGAATACCGTTTGCGGCTTCCATACGGCTTCGATCCGTCGACGCGCTATCCCCTCCTGCTGGACATCCACGGCGGCCCGCATGGGCGGTTCGGCGATGGGTGGGACAGCATTCAGCAGTCGTTCGCCGGAGCGGGCTACGTTGTCCTGGGCGTGAACTGCCGGGGCTCCTCTTCGTACGGCCCCGAGTTCGCGAAGCTGGCGTTGCGCGACTGGGGCGGCGAGGACTATCGCGATATCATGGCTGCGGTGGACGAGGCTTGCGAGCGGCCGTACATGGACTCGGGCAGGCTCTTCGTGCACGGCTACAGCTACGGCGGCTTCATGAGCGCGTGGATTGTGGGACACACGGACAGGTTCAAAGCGGCGGTGGTGGGCGCGCCGGTGGCCAATCTCGTCACGATGTACGCAACATCGGACATTGGAGTGAGCTACGGGGAGACCAACTGGGGCGGCTCTCCCATGACCTCGTTCGAGACGCTCGTAAAGCACTCCCCGCTAACGTACGCCGCGAACGTAACCACGCCGGTCCTTCTTATGCATGGGGAGGCAGACCAGCGCTGCCCCATAGAGCAGAGTGAGCAGTACTACGTTGCACTCAAGCGGCTGGGAAAGACGGTGGAGTTTGTGAGGTATCCCGGCGGCACGCACCTGTTTTTCAGCAGCGGGCGCACTGCGTACAGAATCGACTACCTGAATCGAGTTCTGGGATGGTTTGCCAAGCATCTTGACGGCCCAGGCGGAGCCAGAGAATGACGACCATTAAAGATCGGAAGAGTTTTTCAAGCGCGGACCAGGCCAAGGCTTGGGTCGCTGAGGCGAACCCTCCGTTCGCCGCGCCTGCAACGGCCGCCGAGATCGCGAAGTGGAAGCCACGCTTTAGAAAGAAGCTCGCCTCAATCCTGTGTATCGACGAGCGTCCTGCCATGCCGGAAGTGGAGGTGCTCTCCCGCCGCGTGCACGGGGACCTGAACGCCTATGAGCTGTTCATAACCCCGCCGGGAGAGCTCGGCTGGCGGGCGCTTCTTCTGGAGCCGAAAGGGCTGACGGCCAGGCGGCCGGCGTGGGTTTGCATGCACGGGGTCATAAAGGGCGGGATGTCGTCCGTCACTGGGCTCGTAGTCCGGCAGGACGGCGGCGAGGAGTCGCTCAGGGAGTTCGAGTGCGAATACGGCCTGAAGCTGGCGCAGATGGGGTACGTGACCCTCAGCTTCGACTTCCCCGGCTTCGGCTACCGCGCGGACACAGGATCGGACGGCACGGTGCAGGACGGCACGGCGGTAATAGCTCTGGATATGGGCAAGACCTACATCGGCTGGTGCGTGAGCGACGGCATGGCGGCCGTCTCCGCGCTCACCCGTTGGCCGACGGTTGACCCGCGGAGGATAGGCGCGACCGGCTTTTCGATGGGCGGGACGATGGCGGGGTACCTGGGAGCGCTGGACAGGCGGTTGTACACGGTTGCCCTGAGCGGCAGGTTCGGCTACAAGAGGCACCGCTTGCTTGAAGGCCGGAACACCAGGGCTTTCAGCTGTGTACCCGGCATGCACAAGTACATGGACGGGCCGGATGTGCTCGCCTCCATCGCGCCCAAACGCATGTATATCAACCAGGAGGTGCGCAACGATATGCCGCTGGCCGTCAGCGAGACGGAGCGTGTGCGCGCCGCCTACGAAGCGCTCGGGGCGGCAGACCGGCTCGCTATCCAGTACGATGCGCCACAGCAGCCGCGACATCGCTTCGGCGGGGCGCCGGTCTACGAATGGATGCGAAAGACGATGCCCATATGAGCGAAACGGGCGCAGCGACGGGCGGGCCGAAGTTCGCTCCGGCACTCGAGCAGGTCAAGCCGTGGGCGCGCGACATGGTGGACGGCCAGACTCTGCGGGCCCCATCCGATGCCCGCTCGATTGCGGCCTGGCGGAGGAAGGCGCGACGGCAGGTCATGACTTCGCTGGGCGTGGACCCTGCGGCCGCGGCCCGGCCGGAGTGGGATGTTCTGCAGACGTGGACGCACCGCGGATTGCGTGCCAGCCGGTTGTCCGTTGCCGCGCCCGGGGACCTGCCGTGGGAGGCGATTGTGCTGGAGCCGCCGGTGGCCGGACCCAATCACCCGGCATGGGTGTGCATCCACGGCCACGTATTCGGCGCCATGTCCTCAACGACCGGACTGGCGGTCAACGAGCCCGGCGGCGCCGAATCACTGGCGCGGTTTGAGGACGACTATGCCTTTCGCCTGGCCGAACGGGGGCACGTGACCATAGCGTTTCACGGCCCGGGCTTCGGCAACCGCGCAGACCCGGGCGCGACGCCGAATGCGCCCGCCGGATCGCCGCAGGACGGCACCCTCGTGCAGGCGATGGCGACAGGCCGCACGTACATTGGCTGGTTCGCGGCCAACGCAATATCCGCCGTATCCGTTCTACAGGCATGGCCCACCGTGGGCAGGCGGCGCGTAGGGATAGTCGGGTTCAGATCAGGGGCGGGAGTAGCTCTATACGCCGGCGCAATGGACCGGCGCATCCGCGCCGTCGCGCTAAGCGGCCGAATCGGCAACCGGCAGAACCGCCTGCTAGAGGGCGGCGCCACCGGGCTTCATGCTACCGTGCCCGGCTTGCTAAGATACGTGGACAACACGGATGCCCTCGGCCTCATTGCGCCGCGCCTGCTCTTCGTAAACCAGGAGGTCCGCAACGACGCCGATGCGGCGCTGGCCGCGCTCAGCCCGGCGCGCAGGTTGTACGAGGCGCTTGGGGCGGGCAAGAGGTTCTCAGTGCACGTGGATGCGCCCAACCCTCCGCGCCACCGCTTCGGCGGAGAGGCGATGTACCGCTGGGCAGAGCAGGTAATGCCTGTGCCGCGAAAGAGATAGTCATGAAATCGTTCGCTGGTTACATTGCGGTCACGTTCCTCGCGCTCCTGCTGGCCGCCGCGTGCGGAGGTGAAAAGGAGCTGTCCCCTGCGGAGCAGGCCCAGCTCGTCACGCACCTCAACACCGCCCGCGCGTACTTCACGGCCGGCATGGACAACCAGGCTCTCGGCGAGTACGAGATGGCGCTTGCGATCGACCCTAAGTCGGTGGACGCAATCGACGGACGCGGGGCAGTCTACCTATCCTTGGAGAGATTCGACGAGGCGTTGGTCGACTTCAACAAGGCGATAGAGCTCGACCCGGAGTTCGATGTCGCCTACCTGCACCGGGCGAACCTGTATATCAAGCAAAACAGGGTTGAGGAGGGGTTCGCCGACCTCACGAAGGCGATTGAGCTCAACCCGATAGACCCGTTCAACCACTCCTACAGGGGCGATTACTACCTTGCCGCGCGCAACTACCCAGCGGCGGTTGCGGACTACACGAAAGCCATCGAGCTTGCGCCTGAAAGCTCGCAGCTCTACAGCGTGCGAGCGACCGCTTACGCGCTAATGGGGCAGTCTGCGAAGTCCGCCCTGGACGTAACGAAGGCGGTATCGCTCGGCGCCGACCGGGCGCGACTCGAGGCGTCCATTGACAAGATCGTCCAGGACTTCAGGCAGTAGCACAGGATGCCGAAGGGCAAGCGACACCCAGCGACACTCGCCGTCAACATACTTATCGCGCTTGTCGCGGTTGCGATGTCCATAGTCCTCCTGGAGATCGGCCTCCGGTTTATGATGAACGTCTTCTCCTCGGAAGGCCCTCCCCTGCAAGTCCTGTGCGGGGACTGCCCGCAGATATATGAGCTGAATCCGGACCACCATGAGGTGAGCGCTCAGGGCTTCCGTGACAAGGAGTACGCGTTCACAAAGACGCCCGGCATCACGCGCGTTGTGGTGCTGGGCGACTCCGTAGCGTATGGGCTGTACGTATCTCCGGAGCTTGCCTTCCCCAACTTCCTCGAAAGCCGGCTGAACCGCCGGGAGAACCGCTTCGAGGTCATTAACGCCGCGGTGAGCGGGTACACGCCGTACAACGAGCTGCAGCTTTACAAGAGCAAGCTGAGGCGGCTCCGGCCGGACATAGTCGTGGTCGCCTTCTCCATGAACGACATCGTGGACCCGAAGCTGCACTGGAACTACACGCAGGACGCCATCGCGAACATCCCCGATGCCGCCATACCGAACACGGAGTACCACGAAGCGCACGTCGTGCCGACCGTCGAGGCGCTGAAAGACACTTCCCGGCCCTGGTTTGAAGAGCTCTCGCGCCTGCAGTCACGGCTCACGGCACCGGACTTTCTGGAAGACGAGCGGCTGTATACAGAGGTCAACGGGCGGCGGTGGCCAACTTACGTTACCGGAGAGGATGTGATCGGCATTCAAACGCTGATGGACTACGACTCTCCGGAGTGGGTGTGGCTGCGCTCGGTCTACGACGAGCTGCAGGCGGAGATCGAGGCGGGCGGCGCGCGGATGGTGCTGCTGGCGCTGCCGCTAGCGTACCAGATGGACCCGGACTACCCGTTCCTGCCGCAGGAGCTTCTGCGAAAGTACGCAGACGAGGCCGGCATTCAGTTCGTTGACGTTTTGCCGGCATTCAGGGCCAACGCGGAAGAGCCGATCTTCCAGGATGAGGCTCACGGTTACATGGACATCTGGCATCTGACCCGCGCGGGTCACCGGCTGGTGGCGCTTGAGCTGGAGGAGGCGCTCGGCGGCGACTAGTGTGCATCACATTCGCCGTTCTGACGGGTAGACCACTTCCCTGCCCATGCGCTTGCGGTCGTCACGCATGTCCTGGAGGAATTGATCGAAGTCCAGAGTGCCCGCCCAGGAACCGGCGGAGTTCATGAATTCGGATTCCGGTCCTGCGCCTGACAGGACTTCCTTAATCTCTATGAAGACCTCAACCCCTTCCTCGAGGTTGGTCTTCTCAAGTGGCTCCAGCACCCCGTCGGAGAACCGTGCCTTGAAAGGCTTCATACTTCAACCTCACCCGTTCTCTACAAGTGAATCCCCGCTGTCCGAATACCTTGGTTTACATGGTACGGCACCGGCAGAGTCAAGTTATGTTCTGGACGACTTCCCGCTTGAAGCCGCCGCCGCTCCGTCGTAAAGTAGTACCTCGTCCCGGCCCTGTGCAGCCCAGGAGAAACCATGCTCGACTTTTACAACATATCCACGCTGATGACGCCGGAAGAGATCCAGGCGCACTCAACCGTTCGCGCGTTCGTGGAGGCGGAGGCGGTCCCCAATGTCAGGGACTGGTGGGAGCGCGCCGAGTTCCCCCGCAATATGGCGACCCAGATGGGCGGGCTCGGCCTTATGGGCGCGACGCTTCCGCAGGAGTACGGAGCGGCTGGGCTGAGCAGCATTGCTTACGGGCTCATAATGTACGAGCTCGAGCGGGCGGACTCCGGCCTGCGCAGCTTCGCCAGCGTGCAGGGGTCGCTCGTGATGTATCCCATCTACCGCTACGGCTCCGAGGAGCAGAAACGCCGGTATCTGCCGGCCCTGGCGAAGGCGGAAACCATCGGCTGCTTCGGCCTTACCGAGCACGAGGGCGGCTCCGACCCGGGGGCAATGAAAACAACAGCCCGCAAGGACGGCAATGGCTATGTGATAAACGGCGCGAAGATGTGGATCAGCGTCGGGGACATGGCCGACATAGCCGTGATATGGGCAAGGGACGAAGCCGGCGTTGTACGCGGGTTCATAGTCCCGACGGATACGCCCGGCTTCACTGTGAACCGCGTGCAGCGACAGATGAGCATGCGCATCTCCGGCGCGTGCGAGCTGGTCATGGACAACGTTCGCGTTGAGGCCGACAGTTTACTGCCCGGCGCGAGCGGCCTCTCCGCGCCGCTTTCGTGCCTCACGCAGGCAAGGTATGGTATCGTTTGGGGCGTGCTGGGCGCGCTGGAAGCCGTACACCACGAGGCTTCAGAATTCGCCAGGCACCGCAGCACGTTCGGGAAGCCGATCGCCTCGCGGCAGCTTGTGCAGGCGAAGCTGGCGGACATGCTCACCGGCCACACAACGGGCCTGATGCTCGCGTGGAGGCTCGGGAGACTGAAGGACGCGGGCGAGCTGACGTTCGCGCAGGTGTCGCTTGCGAAGCGGCACAATGTGCGGGCGTCATTAAACGGCGCCCGGGCCGCGAGAGAGATACTTGGCGGAAGCGGAATCACGCTCGAGTACAGCGCTATCCGCCACATGCTTAACCTGGAAACCGTCGACACCTACGAAGGGACGCACGACATCCACACCCTTGTACTTGGCAGGGAAATAACGGGCATGGACGCGTTCAAGTAGGCATTCGGAGGAAGAAGTGAAGGCGCTCGAAGGCATTACGATTCTCGATATGTCCCGCATCCTCGCGGGACCTTTCTGCACACAGGTGCTCTCCGACCTGGGCGCGACAGTGTGGAAGATAGAGTCGCCGTGGGGGGACGACACCCGCAAGCTCGGGCCGCCGTTCATGAAGGGTGAGAGCGCCTTTTACCTTGCGATCAACAGGGGCAAGAAGAGCGTTGTGGTCAACCTCAAGGAGCCGCGCGCGCAGGAGCTGGTGCGAAAGCTCGCCATGAAGTCGGACGTGCTCGTTGAGAACTTCAAGACCGGCGACCTGGGGCGCTACGGCCTGGACCACGAAACGCTCTCGAAGGCCAATCCCGGCATCGTCTACGCCTCCATTACGGGCTTCGGCAACACCGGCCCCAGGGCTGCGGAGCCCGCGGTAGACACCACCCTGCAGGGGCTGACCGGCATGATGAGCATCACCGGCGAAGCGGACGGCCCGCCCCTGAAGGTAGGCATCGCAGCGATTGACCTCTTGACGGGCATGATGGCCGCTATCGGCATACTCTCGGCTCTCCGTGAAAGGGAGAGCAGCGGCAAGGGGCAAAAGATAGACCTGTCGCTCTTCGACGTGGGCCTTATGAGTTTGACCAACGTTGCCCAGAACTTTATCGCAACCGGATCGGTCCCGGGACGGTTCGGGCACGCCCACCCGCAGATCGTCCCGTACCAGGCGTTCGAGGCAAAGGGCGGGTGGTTCATGCTCGCCGTACCGAACGACGAGGCCTTCCAGCGCCTGTCGCAGTTGGTCGAACGCCCGGACTTCGCACAGGACCCTCGATTCAAGACCAACGCTGACCGCATGGCGCACAAAGAGGCCCTGATCTCACAGCTTATTGAGATATTCCTGAGCAAGGAAAGGGCCGACTGGCTGGAGGCGCTCCGCAAGGCGGGGATCTCTTCTGCGCCCATCAACAACTTCGCCGAGGCTCTGGCCGACCCTCAAGCGGCGGCGCGCAACCTGCAATGGCACATCCCACACCCGACAATCGGAGATCTTCCGCTCATCGCAAACCCGCTTCAATACATGAGCCGGACTCCCGCACAGCCGCACGGGCACCCTCCATTGCTGGGCGAGCACACGCGTGAGGTCCTGTCCCTTGTCGCCGGTGAACAGGAGTTGGCAAGGCTCGAGGCGGACGGGGTCATTGGAGTCAAGAAGGGCTGATGTTTCGAACGACAGGACACGAGCGCGCCGTCAACACCCTGAAGCGCGGCATCGCCGAGGGACGGCTCTCGCACGCCTTTTTATTCGCAGGTCCTCCGCAGATAGGCAAAATAACCCTAGCCACCGATCTGGCAAAGGCTGTAAACTGCTTGGCCGAGGACATGCCCGCCAGGCCGTGCGGGGAGTGTCGCCAGTGCCGGCGAATCGAGCGCGGCTCGCACGCCGACGTGCGTATCGTGCGGCTCATCAAGGACGAATCGACGGGCAAGATGAAAACTATGGTCGGCATCGAGCAGGTCCTTGAGATCCAGAAAGAAGCGAGCCTGAAGCCGTTCGAAGGGCGCTATCGCGTCTTCATATTCGAGTGCGCCGATAGGCTCAGCCTGGATGCCGCAAACGCCCTGCTGAAGACGCTCGAGGAGCCGCCGGACCAGGTGATAATCATCCTGCTGGCGCCGGAGTCGGCCCTGATGCTCCCCACCGTTCTGTCGCGGTGCCAGACGCTGGAGCTGCGACCGGTCCCTGTACCGGCGATTACCGAACAACTGGTGGGACGCTTCAATGTTGACGCAGGGCGCGCGGAGGAGATCGCCCGTCTCTCCGACGGTCGCCCCGGCTGGGCCATCGAGGCGGCCACTAGGCCGGAGATGCTCCAGGAGATCGCGGCCAGGATCGAAACGGCCGAAAAGCTAATGGGCGCTTCGTTATCCGAGCGGTTCGAGATAGCCGCAGACCTCGCGACTGTCTTCACCCGTGACCGGGAGGCAGGCCGCAAGGACGTAGCAACGTGGATGGAGTGGTGGCGAGACGTGCTGCTGGTTAAAGGCGGGGCAGGAGCACACGTCAAGCACATCTCCCGGATGAACAGCCTTTCGGCCGTCGCTTCCGGAATGACGATCGAACAGATTGCAGCCGTCGTGAATGCGCTTCAGCAGACGGCGGGCCTCATGGAGAGGAATGTTAACGCCCGTCTGGCCCTCGAGGGACTGATGCTGGCTATGCCGAAGATTAGACTGGCCGCATGACGCACCAAACCGAGAACGGAGACAGACGCAACATGGCAAAGCGATTCGAAACCAGCCGGCTGATTATGCGCCCTCTTGAGATGAAAGACCTTTCAGGACTGGAAAAGCTGATCCTCTCCGACCCGGACGTAATGCGTTATTACAGCTTCCCCAGGCCGGCTGTCGACACGAGCAAGCCGATGGAGTACCTGGCATTCCGGATAATGGAAGCGAGGTTCTCCGACTTCCACGCCTGGGCGATACAGCGGAAGTCGGACGGCCAATTCCTCGGCATCGTGCGGCTGGAGGCTTACCTCAACCGGTACAACCGCTTCTGGAGCGATCCCACTCCCCGGTTCAACGAAGTTGAAGTGGAGCTGGTGTGCGCGCTTGGCAAGCAGTTCTGGGGAAACGGGTTTGCGCACGAGGCGTCGAAAGTCGTCGTTGAGTACGCTTTCAACGAGCTGAAGATCCCTCGCCTTGTAGGCGGCGCTCACAAGAACAACCCCCGCGCCGCGCGGCTGCAGGAGCGCCTGGGATACAGCGTGGAGGTCAACAGCAAAGACGGGAGCTTCGCTTCAATGCTCCACGCAAGGAACTACTTCCCCGAGAAGATCGTCCAGCCTAAGATCCCCAAGGGCTAGCCCGACAGGCTACAGCTTGAGCAGCGATTCCAATTTGCGGGCGGCCTTGCTGGGGCCAACCACGGCCACGTTCAGCCCTTTCTCAACCAGGAGCTGGCCCGCAAGGCGCTGGATGTCCTGCTCGGTAACCGCGTTGATGGACTCCACCACCTGCTCCACCTCAAGCACCTTGCCGAGCAGGAGCTCCTGGGTGCCCATCCACGCCGAAACGGACTTGGTGTCTTCCATTCGCAGCATGAGACGGCCCGTGCTCAGCCGCTTGGCCTTTTGAAGCTCATCGGAAGGGACGCCCTGGCGTAGCCGGGCGACCTCTGCCAGGATCACCTCAACCGCATTGTGCAGCCGCTTCGGGTCCACTCCGGCGTTGATGACCATGGCCCCGCAGTCCCGGAAATAGCTGACTTCGCTATGGATGTCATAGGCGAGGCCGCGCCGCTCCCGGACCTCCATGAACAGGCGGCTCGTCATTCCCTCCCCCAGAATCACGCTCATCAAGTCTACGATAAAGCGGTCCGGGTGAGTGACCGAGAGTGCGGGGAGGCCGATGCACAGATGCGCCTGCTCCGTCTTCCGGTATTCCAGCCGCGCGGCCGGAGCGGCCTGCGAGCCGGTGAACGGCGTCCAACCCGGAGTGGCGTGCGGCTGCCAGTCGTGGCTGATCGCGTCTATGTACCGCACGACATCGTCATGGTCCACGTTCCCAGCGATGCTTATGACGATGTTGGAAGGTGAGTAGTGACGCTCCACGTGGTCAACGACCATGTCACGCGTCATCGCCATCACGGTCTCGCGGGTTCCCGCGATGTCCCTCCCCAGAGGTTGGGCCGGCCACAGCATCTCGTCGATCATCGCGTCGGCCTTGTAGTTCGGGTAGTCGTTGACCATCCCGAGCTCTTCGACCACGACCATGCGCTCGCGCTCAAGCTCTTCCTTCGAATAGACCGAGTTGCGCACCATGTCTATGAGGAGGTCGATGCTCTCCTCCATGTACGGCCGCGCGACCTTGCACCAGTAGACGGTCAGTTCCTGTTCTGTGCCGGCATTGATAACTCCGCCCACGCCCTCAATGGTGCCGCTGATATCCGCCGGCGTGGGCCTCTCCGTAGTGCCTTTGAAGACCAGGTGCTCGACGACGTGGGAGATTCCCGCCCGGTCGTCGGACTCATATCGGGAACCTACGCCGACAAGGAGGTTGATGGTTACCGAGCGGACGTGCGGCATGGCGCTTGTGAATATGCGCAGCCCGTTGTCCAGCGTGGTCTTTTGAAAGGTTGGCCGCCCGGTTTCGATACGTGTTTGTATTGCCATGCGTCGATTCTATGTGCACCCTTGGAATGTAGTCAATTTCCTAACCCGGCCAAAAAGCAGGGTAATAACTCAATCATACCGCTTCGCTTACCGTTCACGGCTTATCACTTGCGGCGCTGCGCCCGCGACGGGTACCATACAACCCGTACCGGAAGCAACCTTGCCGGGGTGAATTAATGGTTAATACCGAGTTCGAAGTCAGGCGACCCATACTGGTCGGCGATACCGCGAACGTGTACCTTCTGCGGACGCTGACGATCCTGCGCAACGAGAGCATGAACCCCGTTGTGACGATGGAGTTCGCGGCGCGGGAGGCGGGCATTTTTTGCGGCATCGCAGAGGCCCGCGCGCTGTTGGGCAGGGTCCTCCCGGAGACGGGGAGCGAGGTCTGGGTGCTCGATGAGGGCGAGGATGTCGCGGCCGGCGAGGTAGCGCTCCGCGTCAAGGCTCCTTACGGGTCGATAGGCCTCTACGAAACGGCGATCAGCGGGATCCTGGCCTCAGGCACAGGGTGGGCCACGGCCGCGCATGCGTGCGTTGACGCGGCCGGCGCGGGACCGCGGTTATCGCGCTCGGGGCGCGCAACGTCCACCCGGACGTGGCGGCAAATATGGACTATGCAGCCACAGTCGGCGGCTGCGTTTCATGCTCCACAGTTCACGGAGCAAAGCTCGCCGGCGTCACTCCCGTGGGCACGATGCCTCACCACCTGCCGATCATCATGGGCGACACCGTGAAGGCAATGCAGGCCTTCGACCGGCACATGCCGCAGGAGGTGCCGAGGATCGCGCTGGTGGACACGTTCAAGGACGAGGCAGAGGAGTCCCTTAACGTCGCCAGGTCGCTGCGGGAAAAGCTGCGGGGCGTGAGGATGGATACCCCCAGCGAGCGCGGAGGAGTGACACCCGATCTCGTCAAAGAGGTGCGCGCGAGGCTGGACCTTGCCGGCTTTCGACATGTGGAGATTATCGTGAGCGGCGGCTTTACACCGGAGAAGATTGCCGCGTTCGTCGAGGCCGGCGCGCCGGTCAGCACGTTCGGTGTGGACACCTATATCGCCTGCGCATCGCCAATTCCTTACAGCGTGGACATCCACGAGATCGACGGCAGGCCTATCGCACGAAGGGGACGCATCCCCGGGGTGACTCCCAACCCGCGGCTCGGGCGCGTAATGTAGTCCTCAGCGGCCCTCTCCGGTGATTTCGAAAGAAATCTCGATTTGCGGGCGGCCTTCCGTGGCCCTGGCCCATTCTGCGATGCGCCTGCCGACCACCCAGGCAATGCGCCCTTCCGCTTCCACGATGGGTACCCGGTCCCTGACACGGCGGGCTACTTTTTCATCCACGAAGAAGTCTTGCAGCTTCTTGGCCTCAGCCATGCCGAGAGGCTGAAAGCGGTCGCCGTCCCGGCGACGGCGCACGGTAATATGCGCGCCAAGGCTCTCAGCGTCGAACCGCGCGGAGAAGTCGTCCGGCGGCGAAATCGCGGCTCCGCTGCGTGTATCCGGCGCCGCTTCCTGGCCTGGATGGATTGTAGATGTCTTCACAGACCAACCGCCGGCCTGTCCGTTTCCGGGGACAGCGATGACGACGTCCTCCTCGATGGGCGGCAAAAGCTCCTGGGCCTCCCCTCTGCGAGAGATCACCACCTCGTCGTAGCCAGCCACCGCTTCCAGCCCGCCCGGCAGGTCGGTGGACCGCCCCGCCCGTCCGGCGGCGACGTCCAGCACGGCGTCCAGGTGGGCTTCCTCAATCCCTTCCAGACCTTTCCTGACCTGCCGCAGGGCCTCTCGGACTGCCACGACGCGGAGCGCATCCGGAAGGCCGCCAAGGCCCTGCCGATTGAGGGATACCCCGCCGGGAACCGGCGATACCACGCCCGACAACAGGTCCCTGGCATTTGCCGTCGCAAAGTCGTCGATATCGGCGGCTGAGCGGGCGAGCCGCGCCAGGGACTCTCGAATTGCGGGGTTGAATGTCTCAAGGAGGGGGATAAGCTCAAGGCGGACCCTGTTACGGGTGAAACGGGTATCCAGGTTCGACTCGTCCAGCCGGGGCGCCAGCTCGAGCGCCTGGCAATAGGCGGCGGTGTCGGCCCGGCGCAGTCCCAGCATGGGCCGGAGGAGATTAATGGCCGCGCCCTCAATCTCCCTTTCGGAAAGCAGCGCCATCCCTCTCAGGCCGGCGATGCCGCTGCCGCGCAGGATGTGCAGCAATACCGTCTCAGCCTGGTCGTCCAGCGTGTGTCCGAGCGCCACTGCGGCGGCGCCATTCTCCCTCGCGGTCCGCGTAAGAAAGGCGTAACGCGCGGCCCGGGCGGCCTCCTCTACAGACATACCGCCAGCCTTGCGCACAGCAGCGACATTTGCGTGCCCTCCAGCAAAAGGGATGCCGAGGCCGGCGGCGACGGCGGCAACAAACGTGTGATCGGCAGCGGAGGCCTCTCCGCGGAGCCCATGGTCCAGGTGGGCACAGACAAGCTCGATGCGCAGCTTTTGCGACTGGCGGGAAAGGGCGTGCAGTAGGGCCAGGGAGTCCTGTCCGCCGGAAACCGCAACGACGATGCGCGATCCTGATAGACCGGCGGCTGCGACCTCCCTGCGGACCGCGCTCTCCAGGTTGACTACGGCCCGGTTGCGAGTCATGGCGCCTCCGCGCTCACTCGACCTGCTCGGCCACCTGCGCAGGCGGCTTCTTGGTGAACTTCACAGACTCGATGCGAAGATCGTTCATCCTGGTGACCTCGATGCGGTAGTTGCCGTATTCGAGCTGCTCACCCTGTGCCGGGATGTGGCCCAGCTCGTCCAGGACAAAGCCCGCGACTGTTTCGTATTCCACCTCACCCGCGGTGAGGTTGATGCCGAGGAGTTCGCTGGCGTCGTCGATGCTCATGCCGCCGTCCACCTGGAAAGTGTATCTGTCGATCTCCTCGTATTCCGGCTCCGGCGCCTCACCTTCCTCGCCCACATCGCCGACAACCTCCTCAAGGAGTCGCTTGAGAGTGACCAGGCCGGAAACGCCGCCGAACTCGTCAACGGCGAGGGCGACCTGGTGGCCGTGCGTGCGCATCTCCTCGAACAGCTCGGCGATGCGCTTCGTTTCCGGGATGAAGTAGGCCTCGCGAATGATGCTCTTGATCGGCCTGTCAAAGCCCAGGGGCCGCCCTGCGATAGTCCTGAGCACGTCTTTAGCCGAAATAATTCCCACAACGTCGTCCGTATCGTTTTGAAAGACAGGATAACGGGTATGCTGGCTACGCGCGTACACCTCCAGAAAGCGGGCGAGAGTGGCGCCTTGCTCCACGAAGGTGATCTCAGTCCGCGGCGTCATGATATCGCGGACCTGCCGGTCTCCGAAGCGGAAGACGCTCTCCAGCATCTCTGCCTCTTCCGGTTTGAATTGCCCTTCGGCCTCGCCGAGAGTGATAAGCGTCCGGAGCTCCGCCTCTGTGATCGAGGCCTCAAGTACGCCGCGCTTGCGGCCCACGTTTGCGATACGGCTGATCATCTGGAAGAAAGCGACCAGCGGGTAAAGGATATATTCGATCCCCTTAACAATCGGAGCGAACAGAAACGCGACGGTCTCCGGAGAGCGAGCGGCAAATGTCTTGGGAATAATCTCACCAAACACCAGAATAACAGTCGTGCCGCCCAGCGTGGCCACAATTATGCCTGTGGCAGGGCCGAACGCCTCCGTGGAGATGACCGACATAATTGCCGCAAAGGTAATATTTACGAGGTTGTTGCCGAGCAGAATCGTGGATAAGAGGCGGCCAGGGTCGTCCAGCATCTTCTTGACGAGAGCTGCGCCGGGAGCGTTTATGCTGACGAGGTGCTTGAGCTTCGCGGAGCCCTGAAGCGAGAAGAGAGCCGTCTCGCTGCTGGAGAAGAAGGCTGAAAGGAACAGGCAGACGACGAGGATGACAATGCTGATGAAATCTCCGCCGAGCATCAAGCACCCTCCCTGTCATGGGGACCGCCGGGCAGGCGTGACTCTTGCCACAGGCGCATCGTTGTCTCTCGGGAGAGTGAGTCGCTGAATCCCCGTCGCTGCAGGTATGACCACAGCTTTCGCTGGAAAGTCGGGAGGTCCACGTTATGACCCAGCCTGGCGGCGTGCTTGATGCCCGCGCGGTATGCGCTATCGGCCTCGTCCACGTTTTGAATGGCCTGGGATGCTATTGCCGGGGGAATTCCTTTGGCAGACAGCTCGCGCTTGATGAGTCGGCCGCTCCTGGGATGCAGCGAGGCGCGGCTCTGACTCCAGAGACTTGCATAGAGGGCGTCGTCCACCCTGCCCTCCTCGCGCAGGGTCTGCAAAGTGGAATCGACAATGTCTTCGGGGAAATTGCGGGCGAGCCTATTGCGCACCTCGCTCTCGCTCCTGGGCTTAAGCGTCAGGAAGCGCAGCGCTGCGGAATAGGCCCGTTTATGGGGATCGGAGTCTTTCATATGTCGCCGCGCCGGCAGGGACGCCGGCGCGCAGAATCAACACCTGAAGGGCGGATGGTTATGTAAGGCCCTTATTATACAGCAGTCAGCGGTGAGCAGTAGGACGAAAAAGCCATTCTAGTCCTTGCCGTCGCCGTCGGTATCGGCGGAGCCTATAGAGGCCGTGCCGTTGGCGCGCACCAGAGCCTCAATGCGGCTGGCTATGTCCGAATGCTCCTTGAGGAACTGCTTCACGTTCTCCCGGCCCTGGCCGAGACGGGTGTCATCGAACGAGTAGAAGGAGCCGCTCTTCTTGAGAACGCCCATGGACTCGCCCAGGTCAACCAGGTCACCGGTCTTGCTGATGCCCTCGTTGAACATGATGTCGAATTCGGCCACCCTGAACGGGGGGGCGACCTTGTTCTTTACGACGCGGGCCTTCACGCGGGAGCCGACTACCTCGGTGCCCTGCTTTATGGACTCCATCCGGCGAAGGTCTATGCGTACCGAGCTGTAGAACTTTAGGGCGCGACCGCCGGGAGTAACCTCAGGGCTGCCCCAGATGACGCCCACTTTTTCCCGGATCTGGTTGATGAAGACTACTGCGGCATTGGACCGGTTGATAGCGCCTGTGAGCTTTCGCAGCGCCTGGGACATCAGCCTCGCCTGGAGGCCGACGTGGGTATCGCCCATATCGCCCTCAAGCTCCGCTTTCGGCACCAGCGCCGCAACGCTGTCAATCACGACGATGTCCACCGCACCGCTCCGGACCAGGTATTCGCAGACCTCCAGGGCTTGCTCGGCGCTGTCCGGCTGGGATACGAGCATCTCGTGGATGTTCACGCCGCACTTGGCCGCGTAACCGGGATCGACCGCGTGCTCCGCGTCGATGTACGCCACCGTCCCGCCCGCGCGCTGGGCTTCGGCCATGATGTGGTGCGCGAGCGTGGACTTGCCGGACGACTCTGCCCCGAAGATCTCGGTCACCCGGCCGCGTGGGATTCCACCGACGCCGAGGGCCATATCGAGAGATATGGAGCCCGTGGAGAGCGCCTGGACCCGGGCGCGCTGGCTATCGTCTCCGAGGCGCATGACCGTGCCCTTCCCGAACTGCCTGTCTATCTGGGAGAGAGCGATCTCTAAGGCTTTGGCCCTGTTGTCTGTGGTAGTCATTTATTCCCTTCCGTTAGGAGAGCGGGGTAGTGTCTTGCTGAGGCACCGAAATGATAGCACATGCGTTTCATTTCCACAACAGAGAATGGCCGTATACAAAACGGTGACCCAAGCTTACCACTTTCGACCGGGGTCTAATATGCGTTTCATACGAAGCCTGATCCCATTCACGGGCGTTAGGATAACTTCGTGGTGGTAGTGTGGTGTGGTGTGGTGTCGGGAGGGTGGGCACGCTGTCCGTGTGACCACCCTCCCTCAATTTTAACAGCCGACCCCGCTGCGGTTGCGTACATTCAGGCCGCGAATTTGCCCTTCCGCGACTCGTTCATTGTCCACGCGAGGACCAGGACGCTTGCTACCAGCGCCACAACGGTTATGACGATCCCGATGGCATTCCCGAGCTGCGTAACGTTCGACGCCAGATATCCGAATGACAGTGTGCCGTCTTCCAATATGACGACGTAGACGGCCATTGCCAGTAGAACGGCGTCCCGCGCCTGCGTTTTCCAGCCCACCTTCTCGCGGTAGAGCAGCCCGAAGCACGTGCAGGTGAGGTTGAACTTCCGCGCCATAGCAACCGCCACGGCGACCATAAACGCGACAATAAAGATGGCGGAGATTGCCGCGGCGAGGCGGGGCTGCACCCCTGTCATCAGCATTACGCCCAGGGCGATCTCGATGTAAGGGAGGGCCCATGCGAAGGCTGTAGCCGCAGGCGCCGGCAAGATGCGGTAGTTCCGCACGTCGGTGGCGAAGCGGCGGGGCGCGAAAACTTTCCCGGCCGCAGATAGAAGAAAGACCATGCCGATGAAAATGCGGAATATGAGCGCAACTTACAACAACTTCAACCCCTCATCCGTAATGCGTGCACACTTCGGCTGCCGCCCGCATTATACACAGCGAGGCCCCGACATGTCGGGGCCTCGCGTCGAGTGAAAGCTTGTTCCAACCCGCGCTAACCCTCGTGGGGTGCGAGTGACAAAGCAACCTGCACCAGCGCGGACGCATCAAGAAGCCCGTTCCCGGCCACTGCCGTGATATCTATCCAGGTGTCGCCACGCTGGAACATTATTTAAAGGGCCGCGTTCTCATTCCACACGGGTTCTGAAAGCGGCTGGCCAGGGCCGTGGCTGGTCTGGGTCCAGGAGCCTCTGACGACGTAGCCCGGTAGCGGACCCACCGTAATCGTCTCCACGGCGCCCTGCATGGGCCGGACCTTGCCGCCCTTGCGCTTATGCTGGCGGATAATAATCGCGGTGCCGCCCGGGTGCCTGTAGTCCAGTAGCGGAGCGTCTCCCCTGAGCAGGCCGCTGAGGGAGAGTGTAAACCCGGCAGGAACATCGGTGGGGACCAGGACCTCGCCCGCCGCGTTCTTGATTTGCTTGAGGGTGCGAACAGGGGCCGGGTTGCCGTTTGGCCCTTCGTTGCCGCCCGCCGTAGTCCGTACGCCCGTTTCCTCGAATCTCTGGACCGGTATTATGCTGACGTTTGGGTCTGGCACGGTTTCACTCCCTTGAACGACACGGCTTAATTGGATCGGCAGTTATCGCAGGTGTTGCAATAGGTGATGATCACGTAGTTGCAGTGAATATAATCGCAGAGGCAGCTCGGCTCCACGAATTCGTAATAGTAGTAGAGGTAGCTCCGGTCCGGCTTCGCTGTAGGAGGACAGGAGGGGGGGCAATCCGCCGCAAGAAGTGTCGCACCAGGTCCCCCAGTACTGGGCGCAGGTGCAACCCCCTGGGCAGGAAGCGTGAGCCGACTTCAGTGCGTTCAAGGGAGGCAGTAGTGGGGCCAGGAACAGTCCGACTCCCCCTGCTATTGCGGTGCCCAGAAACTTCCGTCGGGTGAGTCCGGTTCCATGCTGGTCATGCTTCGAGTTCTCTTCCATAGATAGCTCCCTGTTTAAAGACCCCAAGCCATTGCCTATAGAGATAACACTAAGACGTACGTGGTGTCAAGGTTTTTCGTAAGTGCTCTAACGGATTGGATGATGCTTCCATCGTTTTCTGGGGTTCTCACCTAGTATTCCACCGCTTCGGCGGTCGTTTGTTGTCGTATGTCGTAAGCCGCCAAAATCCGCCGTGCTACACTACGAGCGCACGTCGGATTCATAGGACTTTGTAGAAGAACTCTCTCAGTCGACCCTACGGGCGACTTAATCCCCTCTGAGATCCTCACCCGTACAGATGGTTGAGTCGACCTGGTAGCTAATCTGGCTGTCGACGCGTCTTGACATTAGTCCGGATTCGCGGGACCCGGAGTTACCCGTTACGTTCAAACGATATGGAAGCGCTTCGCCGGGCACGACATCGGATGTTACAAGGGCCGTTTGCCGCCCGTCGCCATCGCGAATAACCAATTCGACATCCATCACTATTTCGCTGCTCGACGGCCACCAGGCGATGAACGATTCGCCCTCAACGGCGAGACTGACCGAACCCATTTCACTACTGCCGAAGTCCACTTCCCCTGTCGAAACTCCCCCACTGGTGCTTCCGGAAACGACAGCAAATCGAATAGCGTTCCACTGGAATACGCTGTACACCACTTGAAGAACCCCGGAGGAAGACCGAAAGTCATATACCGCGGTCCGGGCCGGCAGAGTCTTCTCACAAGCACCCAGAGATCCGGGAGCAACTCGGCCAGAGACAACACTCCAGGCACTGTCCTTCTTCTCCAACAGACACGGGACTCCGACATCATCACCAACAGGCAAGGCCACGGCATAAGGCCCGCGCTGGTCAATTACGGCAGATGACACGGAGTTAAAACCCGGTGTGCCGAATTCCCGGCAAATCGAAACTGCGGATTGCTGGAGAGATGGGTCCAGGGGTTCAGGCTCGGCCGTCCATCCTGCCAGCACGGTCGAAACGGCGGGCTCATGCCCCAGCAGCTCCATAACGGGCCCTATGGCAAAGACCGCCGCAAATGTTGCCATGGCAGCTGCCGCGCCCATGATGAGGAACCGGCCGCGCCGTGGCCGCTCGGCCCGCGCCTGCGTCATGTCGCGCCTCACAGCCGCTTCAAGCTCATCCCCGAGCTTATCAAGGAAGGGTATCTGGCTCACTATGGCCCCCCCCCAAAAATATCAGCTAGGCGGGAAAGACCCCTGTGGACCCGCACGCGGGCGGCGCCTTCAGTGCACCCCAGGGCCTCAGCCACGCCTTTGAAGTCTTTGTCTTCCTGCACCCGCAGGTA
>VGZY01000039.1 GCA_016872355.1 SAR202 cluster bacterium
ATTGCGGACACCGTTTTTGGGGGCCATGGGCACTCCTCAAAAACTTGATGATTTTTCAAAACCATGGTAGCCGCCTTACAAAGCCGTTGCCAGTCCATAGGATCACACATTTTTTGCAAATATGCCCAAAATGACAAGACGGACCATTCGGTCAAAGCAACAGCACTCTAAAATCACGTCATAGGAGCGATTCCCCAATGCTGAAGTTGAGCATGCAGATACGGCAGCTGCCCGACAAGCCGCTTGAGCCGCAGATTGAGCAGGCCAGGGAGCTTGGTCTGGACACGATAGACATCCACGTGGGCGGGCTGCCTCGCGACCCCGAGACGGCGTTGAAGTACAAGAAGATGTGCCTGAAGGCCGGGTTGCCCATCGGCTACCTGGGCTCCGGCGGCGGGTACGACGGCGCGCCGGAAGAGTTCCGCAAGGGCATCGAGCGAGACAAGGCGGACGTGGACTCCGCCGTGTTCCTGGGCGCGCCGATGATCCGCCTGATGTCCGGCAGGCCGAAGCTGGACGACCCCAACCCGGAGAAGACGTGGGCGCAGATGGTGTCCGGTTTCAGCGAAGTGGCCGACTACGCGCTGGACAAGGGCATCTTCCTGGGCATACAGAACCACCCGCCGCCCGCGGCCCCTCGCAGCTCGGACATCCTTCGCATGCTGCTGGACGTGAACCGCCCGAACATGACGCACATCCTGGACTCCGGCCAGTGGTGGAACTCCATCGGCGCGCACCCTCGCGGCGTTGCCAAGGAGCCGAAGGTAGACATCTACGAGTTCATGGAGCAAACCGCTCCCTACGCCTCCTCGGTCCGCATCAAGGTCTTCAAGATAGACAGCGGGCGCGAGGAGTGGCTGGACTACGACCGTATTCTCAAGATACTCAAGCGCGTGAACTACAACGGCAGCCTGTGCATCTGCGTCGAAAACCAGGTCAAGACGATGACCGAGCAGGACGCGCTCAGGCTGGCCGTCAAGCAGCTGCGGGAGCTGATGGCGAAGTACTAGGGACAATAGTTGGTAGTCAGTAGTTGGTAGTTGGAAAGCAGCAGGATCAAAGTTCCTGACTGACTACCGACTACTGACTACTGTCTTGAAAGGACCCTCATGGCTATCAAAATCGGGATGCTGTGCGACTTTTTCAAGCCGGGCGAGAAGCCGAAGGCGGTCGATATATTCGAGTGCCTGGAGCTTGCCAAAGATCTGAAGGTCGACACGGTAGACATGGACTTCAAGCGTGGATTCACCTCCACGGACCCGGCTTACCTGATGAGCGTAAAGCGGCAGGCGATACGGTACGGGCTGCCCATCGGCTACGTGTGCTCCGCGCTGATCATGGGCGGGACGGATGAGGAGGCGGCGCCGCGGGTGGCGCAGGCGAAGAAAGACGTGGACATGGCCGTCTTTATGGGCGCGTCCATGACCCACGTGTACGCCTATGGCGGGCACCAGCCTGACGGGACGCCTGAGTACGAGAAGGGGTGGGCGGCGATTGCCCGACGGTGCCGCGAGATCGCGGACTACGCGAACGAGCGCGGCATCTCCGTGGGCGTGCAGAACCACAACAGCGGAAGCTGGCTGGCAGACGAGAAGACGGTCGTGCGCCTTATGAACGACGTGGGGCGCGACAACTTCTTCCTGCACCTGGACACGGGCCAGTGGAAGGACAGCATAACCACCCAGCCCCGCGGTGTGGTGAAGAACCAGGCGGACCCGATGGTCCACGAGACGTACATCGCGAAGACGCTGAAGTACGCCCGGCATACGCGGGCGAAGATGTACAACCTGGCCAGCGGAACCGAGAAGTACATCGACTACCGGAACGTTGCGCGGATACTGCGCGCGCAGAACTTCAACGGCGTGATGACGATTGTGCTGGACAACGAGACTATAGACACGATCTCGGACATCGACATGGTCCGGCGCGCGGTTCCGTACTTGAGAGGGTGCTTCAGGCAGTAGGGAGATAGGCTGTGGCAATCAAACTTGGCGGTTTCAGCCAGTTACGACATCCCGAAGATCAAACGAAGGATTTCGAAGTCCTCGATTTCCTTGAGCTGGCGCGGGAGCTGCGGCTGGACGCGGTGGACTTCCACCTCGCCAAGGGGTTTGCCTCTACGGATAAGGGTTACCTTTCCAGGGTCAAGGCGAAGTGCGTGCGGTACGGCCTGCCCATAGGGTACGTGACATCCGGGCTGTTTATCGGAGGGCCGGAGGAGGAGGCCGCGGCGAAGGTGGCGCAGGCGAAGGCCGACGTGGACGTCGCCGCGTTCCTGGGCGCGCCGATGACGCACCTCTACGCCCGCGGCGGTGAGGCGGCAGCAAGCACGCCCGGCTACGAGCAGGGGTGGGCGCAGATCGTGCGCCGCTGCCGCGAAGTGGCCGACTACGCCGCCGGGAAGGGCGTAATCGTGGGCGTGCAGAACCACGACGGCGGCAGCTGGGTCGCCGTCCCAAAGACGATCAATCGCATCCTCAAGGACGTGGACAGGAGCAACTTCGTCCTGATTCTGGACACCGGCCAGTGGACGGACGGGATCATGACGAAGCCGCGCGGGGTGCCAAAGAACGCCAACCCCAACATCAACGAGGAGTACATCGCCCAGACGGTGCACCACGCCCGCAACGTCCGCGCGAAGATATTCAACCTGGACAGCGGCAGTGATCCCTACCTGGACTACGGCCGCATCGCCGGCATCCTGCGGGACGCCGGGTATAACGGGACCGTCTCACTCGTCATGAACCCAGACGAATCGCGGCTAACCGACGTGGAGCTGATGCGGCGGTCAGCGGCGCTGGTTCGAAAGTGCTTCAACAGGTAGGAGGCGTTCCGTGATCAAGCTTGGCGTATTTGCGTACATGCAGGACAGAGCCGTTCCCGGGGCGCATATCGATACGCTCGAGCTCCTGGACTTTATCCGTGACCTGAACGTTGACACTATCGATCTGTTCCTTGGGCGCGGGCTTAGTTCCACCGATCCCGGCTAACTGAGCAAGGTCAAGTCCAAGTGCCTGCGCTACGGGCTGCCTATAGGCTATCTCGCCTCCGGCGTCAGCCTCGGCGGGACGGACCAGAAGGCCGTAGCAAAGCTGGCGACGGCCCGGCGCGATATTGACGTGGCCGCGTTCATGGGCGCGCAGCTCGTCCACGTCTTCGCCCGCGGCGGGGAGGCGCCACTGGACTCGCCCGAGTACGAGCCAAAGTGGGCGCAGATCGTGCGGCGGATGCAGGAGATGTGCGAGTACGCAGAGAAGAAAGGCATGGCGGTCGGCGTGCAGAACCACAACAACAGGAGCTGGCTCATGCGCGGCGAGGGCGTGCTCCGGCTTCTCAAAGAGGTCAACCGCGAGAACTTCACCTTCATCCTGGACACCGGCCAGTGGCAGGGATCCAAGGGCTCGGACCCCCGCGGCGTAGTGAAGGACCAGAGCAACCCGGACGTCCATGAGGAGCACATCGCCCTCACCGCACCCTACGCGGCGCACGTCAGGGCGAAGATGTACAAGCTGGACAGCGGCGTGGAGGAGTTCCTGCCCTACGGCCGCATCGTGAAGATAATGCGCGGCGTGAACTAAAACGGCACAATCGGAATAGTCCTTGAGCACCAGGGGAAGCAATTCGACGACAAGGAGGCGATGCGCCGCGCTGTGCGTCACCTCCGGGACCTGCTGACGAAGGCCGGGTGACACGGTAGCTTTGCTGCTCGCCCTCCCTCACACAGTTTGCCTGCGTTGTGCGATAATTTCCCGCCGTGCGGTCCGCTGAAGCGGGCCGTTTCATTGCACGGCGCACAGCGCTAGAAAGGTTGTCGCAAAGATGGGACTCTTTGACAAGGCATTTGGGAAGAAGGAAGAGGGGCCGATCAACTTCAGCCAGCAGGAGGCTTTCTCCGCCGTCTGCCTGCTCGCGGTATCGGCCGACGGCGTGGTGGAGAGCGACGAGGTACATCGGATCATCACCAACCTCGTGGAGAAGAGGCTGTTCCGGGGCTACAACATGGACAGCCTGGCGAGCATTTTGAACAACAGCGCCAAGCTGATCCAGCGGCGCGGCGCGGCCCCTGTGATGGAGGCGGCGCGGAAGGCGCTGTCGCAGGACCTGCGCGAGACGGCGTTCGTGCTAGCCACGGACCTGGTGCTGGCGGACGGTTACGTTGACCCCAAGGAGAAGGCCTTCCTGGAGGAGTTCCATAAGTCGCTCGGCATCAGCGACGAGCTGGCCGTCAAGATTGCAGAAGTGATTGTGATCAAGAACCGCAGCTAACCAGCAGTTAACTAAAGGAGCACGCGCATGATTATCGACTCTCACGTCCATGTGTGGACCAAGGACACGGCGAAGTTCCCGATGGACGGCAAGTTGCCCGAGGCCGATGCATCCGCCGAGACGCTGATCAAGCTGCAGCAGGAGGCGGGAGTCGATAAGGCCGTCATAGTGCAGCCCCGCAACTACATGTGGGACAACAGCTACGTGGCGGACTGCGTGAAGCGCTTCCCCGAGCGCTTCACGGCGATCGCGCTGATCGATCCCGCGTCCCCCGAGGGGCCGGCGACGCTCGAAAAGCTCTATAAGAAGCAGGGGTTCACCGGCGTCCGCCTCCAGCTCGGCTGGGCGAAGGACCCGAAGGAGAACTCCGACAAGAACCGCGACCCGTTCTGGAAGAAGGCGGGCGAACTCGGCGCGGTGCTGGGCCTCCTGGGCTCCGGCCTGGACCACTCCTGCGTGGAGCCGATAATCGAGCGCCACCAGAACGTCAAGGTCGTCCTGGACCACCTGGCCGGCCTGTCCATCGAGGAGCAGGCGCCGTACATGAACAGGAACAGCGTTATGCGCCTGGTGAAGTACCCGAACGTGTACGTGAAGGTCTCACTTCTGCACAACAAGTCCAAGCAGGACTACCCCTACAAGGACACCTTCGCGCTCACAAAGGCGCTGTACGAGACGTACGGCCCGCAGCGCCTGATGTGGGGCACGGACTTCCCCAGTGTCATGGCCAAGTGCGGCGTTGCCAAGTCGATCGAGACGGTCAAGCAGATGGACTTCCTATCGGCCTCCGACAAGGAGTGGCTGTTCCACAAGACCTCCGAGAAGGTGTGGAGCTGGCACGGGCCGAAGGGAGCGGGGAAGAAGAAGTAGTCGGTAGTTGGTAGTAGGTAGTTGGCCAGAAGAACATGCGGCTGTTGGATTGGCCAACTACCTACTACTAACGACCAACTACTTACTTCGCGAACTCGTCGTAGATGGCCTTTGAGACCTTGCCGAGGCGGGAGTCCATGTCCGTGCCGTCGGTGCTTCGTTTGACCATGAGGGCTATCGTGTACGGGCCATTCGGGCCCCAGACGATGCCGACGTCGCAGCGCACACTCCATACGCCGCCCGTCTTGTGGGCGTGCACCGTGCCCTTCGGCAGGTAGGCCGGGATAACGGTCTTGAGCTTCTGCCGCTTGAGGGTCTCGATAACGCCCTGGCTGTACTCCTCGGGCATAATCTCGTTACGGTACACCATCTCCAAGAGCCTGATCATATCGGAAGGGGAAGACACGTCTGACCTCTCCTCATTCAGCGCGTCGCAGTCCTTGTCCACGTCCCATTTGATCTGCTTTTCGTGAACGCGCCAGAAGCTCTCTGTCGAATCGTCTACCTTCTTCTCTCCCACCATGTTGAAAAGGAGCTCGCGAGTTGACATTGGGGTCTTAGTCTTCGTGAGGCCGAGCCGCTGCATTGTGGCGTTCAGGTTGTCGCGGCCGACGAGGTTGTAAACGATGTCGGTGGCGGTGTTATCGCTGACTATGATCATCAGCATTGCGGCATCCTTCACGGTAAGCGAGAGGCCGTTGTCCAGCTCGCGCATGACGCCGGAGCCAGGGACGCGGAGACGGTCTTCCAGAGTTATCCGCTTCGCAAGGTCGATCTTTCCTTCGGACGCCTGCCGGTACAGCTCCACAAGGACGGGTACTTTCAACGTGCTTGCCGTGAAGTAGATATCATCTGCCTGGTAGCGGAACTCCTTGCCGGTCACGAGGTGTTTAGCTGCCACTCCCACCTGCCCGTTGACATTGGCGATAGCGGCCTCGATTGCGTTAGGCATTTTCCGGTCCTTCCTTGAGTTGCCAGGAGGGCAAGTAGTGAGCGATAGATTCGCCGGGCGCGGGCTTCCTGGGCCGAGCCGAGGCCATTATAGGCCAGCCACGCCATGCTGTCACGCCTTGACGGTTGGCTAGCAGACCAATATACTGCGTGCCAATGTCGATTTTCCCCGGTATGGAGGAGACTTCAACATGTTCAGATGGCTCAAGAAGCGCGGCATTCAGTTCTGGTTCTGGGTGGCGTGGATCGTCAGCTTTTTGGTTGGCGGCATCATCATATTCGGCATGATCGGCGCGCAGGCGGGCTTCTGGCAGAAGCTGAGGTCCGGTCCCCCGGACTTTGAAGTGACGATGGCGGGCCCGGCGACGCTCGCCCAGGGCGCTGAGGGCACGTATGTTGTTACGATCAAGAATATTGGGCGAAGTGAGGGCGCGGGCAACACCCCTACGATCACCTTCCCCGACGGCATGACAATTAACGGCGTGGTGCCCGGCAGCCCGGCATGCACAACCACGGGCCAAGAGATCGTGTGCCGCCTCGGTTCCCAGGTAGCCGGCGCGCAGGGTAGCGTGACGGTGAGGGCGACGGCGGCCTCTGCGGGCGCCAAGACCATAACAGCATCCGTACCGGTGTCCGCGAAGACCAGGGACACAGATGCCGAGGAGATCGGCACGAACAACACCGCAACCCTGACGACAACGGTCCAGTAGCGACGGCATTTTCGACATTGAAGAAATGGCCCCGACGAACGTCGGGGCCATTTCTTGTTTTCAGCTTGACGCACCGCATGCCCGCCCGTATACTCCCGCCGAGATGGAGTGGAGAGGAATCTCTATGGACCCCAGAAATCAGTTCGCAAAGGGCCTGCTGGTGTTGCTGGCAGGGGGCATAGTGATCGCCCTGATCAGTGTTGCCGGCATTTTGATGACAGACTTCTAACAGGAGCATTCCATGTCCCGGCTTCCGAAGTCCGCCGCCGATCTTAAGACCGGTCTGCCCGATGTTACGTCTACTTTCAACCTCAAGGCGCTTGAGGGGCAAATTACAATATACCGCGACAAGCTGGGCATCCCTCACGTGAAAGCCCTGACGGCGCACGATGCGTTCTTCGGGCAAGGCTTCGTGACCGCGCAGGACCGCCTGTGGCAGATGGCGCACGACCGAATGTGGGCGTACGGCAGGTGGGCGGAGTACGCGGGCCCTTCCGGCGTGGGGCAGGACACGCTGCTCCGCAAGCTCCGCATCCTGGACTCTGTGAAGGCCGACTATGCGTCTGCAAACGCGGAGACCCGCGCGATGGTGGAAGCCTACGCGGCCGGCGTTAACGCGTTCATAACGACAACGAAAGCGCTCCCGGTTGAGCTTGGCATCGTGAATGCCGCCATGGAGCCGTGGCAGCCCTGGGACAGCATGGCCGTCTTCAAGGTGCGCCACATCCTGATGGGGTTCATCGAGAACAAGATGTGGAGGGCGGGGCTGGTCAACGTTCTCGGGCCGGAGCGCGCCGCAAAGCTAATTCCCAGCTATTCCCGCGGCGGGCTTCTGATCGTGCCGACCGGGGCAGAGTACGCTGGGCCGTCTGAGCGCCCGGCCATGGACGCAATGACAACAGCAGGCAACATGGATGCCGGCCTCGCGGCGGCGCTGGAGCAGTTCACGAAGGGCGCGGAGCCCATTCGGTGGATGGTGGACCCCGACTCCGGGAGCAACTGCTGGGCGGTCCACGGAAGCAGGACTGCGTCCGGCAAGCCGATAGTCGCGGGGGACCCGCACAGGCCGTTCGAAGCGCCCAACCCCTACTACCAGAACCACATCGCAAGCGACGAGTTCGACGCGCTGGGGCTGTCGTTCCCAGGGGTGCCGGGCTTTACCCACTTCGGCCACAACGCCCATGTGGCGTTTTGCGTCACGCACGCCGCGGCGGACTACCAGGACCTGTACGTGGAGCGCTTCAAGAAGGGAGCGCCGGACCTGTACGAGTTCAAGAGAGAGTGGAAGAAGGCGGATGTGAGGCGCGAGACGATCAAGGTCAGGGGCGGCAAGGACGCGGTGATAGATGTGACCATGACTCATCACGGCCCCGTATTCTTCGGTGACCCCGCGAAAGGGCACGGCATAGCCTTCAAATACACGGCCACAGCCGAGCCCAATACTACTTTCCAGGCAATCCGCAAGCTCATATGCGCCCGCAAGTGCGACGACGCCAACCAGGCAATGCGAGACTGGGTGGACCCCGGGCACAACTTCGTCACGGCCGACGTGCACGGCGATATCACCTACCTGACGCGCGGCCGCCTGCCGATTCGATCGATGGACAACGCGTGGCTGCCCGTTCCCGGTTGGGACGGGAAGCACGAGTGGCAGGGATACGTGCCTTTCGAAGAGATGCCGTACATGTCAAACCCTGAACAGGGCATGATCGTGACCGCGAACAACCGCATCATCGGCGAGCAGTACCGGCACTTCATCTCGTTCCAGTATGCGGCGGAGTTCCGTGGCCGCCGCATATATGAGCGGCTGAAGACGATAAAGAAGGCGACAGCAGCGGACATGGAGGCGGTGCACGGCGAGCGGAAGTCGATGCCGGGCGAGCGCTACGCAAAGCTGATCAGGGATGTGAAGCCTAAGAGCGTTCTTGCCCTTCACGCGAAAGACATTCTGAAGTCCTGGGAAGGCGACATGGAGCGCGACTCGGTAGCGCCGACCATCTATAGCGCCTTCCGCCGGAGCCTGGATTTGCGCATCCTCAAGCACCTGCTGGGGCCGCTATACGAGGAGGCAATGGCCGCAGGGGGCCGCGGCGCCCCGCAGCACGTGACGCAGCTGCGCGGCGTCTTCTCCGAGATGGCGGCCGCCGGCGACACGACGTTTCTGCCGCCGGGCACGGACTGGAAGTCGCTGATGGCGGACGCGCTGGAAGAGGCGGTCCAGTACCTTCGCGGGAAGCTCGGTGACGATATCGACACGTGGACGTGGGGACGCGTGCACGTGCTCAAGCCGCAGCACAAGCTGTCCGTCGCCTACCCCGAGCTTGCGCCGTTGCTGGACGGCAAGCCGGTCGCCATCGGCGGCGACGGAGATACGCCTCAGAACACCGGCCACAACATCATGAAGCCCTTTGCAGTGGCGAGCGGCTCGATAGCCCGGTACGTCTTCGACACCGCGGACTGGGACAATTCCCGCTGGGTGGTGCCCACCGGCGTCTCCGGCCACCCCGGCAGTCCGCACTACACCGACCAGGCCGACACCTGGGGCCGCGTGCAGACGTTCCCCGCGCTGTTCAGCTGGGAGCGGATTGCCAGGGAAGCAGAATCGAAGCAGGTCCTTACCGTGTAGCCCGCGCGATTCATCGCGCCTGTCTTGCTCGCCAGCGTCTATTGATTACTACACGAGCGCGATGAATCGCGCATGCTACAGATACTCAGATACTCCAGGAGTCTTCTATGCCCTCCCTCTACCAGGGGTCCCAGATACAGTACGACGTCACCTACATGCTGAATGTCATGATGCCGATGCGCGACGGGGTGAGGCTGGCCGCGGACATCTACTTCCCTTCCGTCAACGGCAAGCCGGCGCCCGGCAAATTCCCCGTGCTGCTTGAGCGCACGCCGTACGATAAGGGCCTGGCCAAGCTCATCTCCAACGGCAAGTACTTTGCCAGGCGCGGCTACGTGGTCGTCAACCAGGACGTCCGGGGACGGTACGAGTCGGAGGGAGAGTGGTACGCTTTCGCCCGGGAGGCGCCGGACGGCTTCGACACGGTGGAGTGGCTGGCGAAGCAGCCCTGGTCGAACGGCAAGGTAGGCACAATGGGAGGCTCGTACGCCGGCAGCGACCAGTGCGCCCTTGCCACCCTCAACCCGCCCCACCTTTCGACAATGATCGTGGAGGTCGGCGCGTCAAACTACTACCACAGCTCCATGCGCCAGAACGGAGCGCTTGAGCAGCGCTTCCTCATTTACGCCTTCAGAATGGCGGTCACGAGCAAAGAGGCCAAGGCAGACCCGGACCTCCGGCGCGAGCTTATAAAGGCGTTCACGAAGGACATGCCGGACATCGTGAACTCGTTCCCGCTACGACAGGGGCAGACTGTGCTCCGCCGCCTGCCGCTATATGAGCAGTGGGCGATCGACGTGCAGAACCACGCGGACTACGACGATTACTGGAAGCAGCGCGGCTACGCGATCGATGAGTACTACGAGGAGCATGCGGACGTCCCTACCCTCTACCTGGGTGGATGGTACGACTCTTATGCGAGGAACACTCCTGACAGCTACATGAAGCTGAGCCGGATGAAGAAGTCGCGCCAGGTCCTGCTCATGGGGCCGTGGGTGCACGGGTTCTATGAGATAACGTATTCCGGCGATGTGGACTTCGGCATGAACGCCCACATCAGCCAGCGCGATATGCGCCTGGCGTGGTACGACCACTTCATGAAGGGAATGGACACCGAGGTTGCCGGGTGGAAGCCCGTCCATATCTTCACGATGGGGACTGGCACGCAGACGGTGAACAAGAACGACTACGAGAACCGCCTTGACCACGGCGGTTACTGGCGCCAGGAGCCGGACTGGCCATTGCCGGGGACGAAACTCACACAGTACTACATTCACCCGGACGGGACGCTTTCGACGAAGAAGCCCGCGAAGGCTGAGGCAGCGACAACCAACTACACTTTCAATCCGAGGAACCCGGTCCCCACAATGGGAGGCGGCATTTCGGCGGCTGACCAGGTCATTCGGCCCGGTGCCTTCGACCAGCGCGGCAGGCCGGACTTCTTCGGGATGAAGGACAAGCTTCCACTCAACATGCGCCCGGACGTGCTGAGCTACCAGACGCCGGAGCTTGAAGAGGACACCGAGGTCACGGGGCCGATCACCATGCACCTATGGGCTTCGTCTTCGGCCGTGGACACGGACTTCACCGCCAAGCTGCTGGACATACACCCGCCGAGCGCGGACTACCCGGACGGCCTGGCGATCAACGTCACGGACTCGATCATCCGCGCCCGCTACCGCAACGGCTGGGACAAGCCGGAGTTGATGAAGCCGGGCACGCCGTACGAGTTCGTGTTCGAGCTCTACCCCACGTCCAACATCTTCCGGAAGGGCCACAGGATCAGGCTGGATATAAGCAGCTCCAACTGGCCGCGCTTCGACGTAAACCCCAACACCGGCGGGCCGATAGGCCTTGAGCGCGCCTACCTGAGCGCCCAGCAGACCGTCTACCACGAGCCGGCGCGGCCGACGCATGTGGTGCTGCCAATGCAGCCGGGACGCGTCGACCGAGCGAAGTGATGGGAAATATCATGAGTTTGCAAGGGTAAGAGTTCGCGGGGCAGGTCTGGAGGTCACGAATGCAGATTCACTTGACGCCGGAGTCCGAGAAGTTCATCAAGTCCAAGGTGGATTCGGGCGAGTACGAATCTTCAAGCAAGGTCATTGAAGAGGCGCTCCGCGTGCTGGCAATACGTGAAAGGAAGCTTCAGGACCTCCGGAAAGCCATCCAGGAGGGTCTCGACAGCGGTCCGTCTACGCCGATGGATATTGAGGACATCATTCGCAGAGGTCACGAGCGACTTAAAACACGCGTGTCTGAGTCAGGCTAAAACGTCAAAATACGGCCCATCGGCAGTGCGGACGTTGGTCACGCCTTGATTACGGCTTGTAAAACAGCATGGGGATGGTGAGCTCACCATCCCCTTCGACTTTCCATATGCGCTCGCGTTACTGCGCGGGGTTGTACACCGCGCCCATGAAGAGGACGCTGCCGGTTGCGTCGTCGCGAATCAGGAACAGGAAGGGCCGGTCCGCGATGAAGCTGAACGGCGGATTGGGGTTGGCGGACGTGGCCGCCACTCCTATCGACGTTACCGCTGCCGCCTCCGTACCCACTTCGTTAACCTCCACTACCGCCTTGTGCTTGACCTCGCTGACATAGAGATGGGCGTCGCTCATGCCTGACAGGTCCGCGCGATCGGGGTCGAATGCGACCGCCATCCCCATATCTGAGAGAGCGTCGTTCAACTTCTCCTCGTATTCCATCTTGAACCGTGGTATGGACACGCTCCCTTCGCGGTTCCCGAACTGGCCCATCCATTCACCGAGGCTCTCTTCCGATAGGTCGTTCACAAGAGCTTCGAGACTCGTTCCCTCCTTCGGCAGGAATACGTACATTCCCACGTTGGTCTTCTTGTATGGCAGCTTCACTGCCTGGAACGCGCCGCTCTCCTGGTAAGAAAAGTAGCGTGTTTGCAGCATCATCGGCACTGTCACCTGCCCGCCACCCTGGAGGTGGTACGGCATCTCCCGCGTCAGTTTGCCGTCGAACTGCGTATCCCATGCCCCTTTGAAGTAGATTGCGTTGATGAGGTACATGACCATGTCGGCCGGTATCCGGTCGATGATCTGCGTTATCTTGCCGTTGGTGTTATCGCTCACCCACCCGTTGATCCTGCCGGCTGCGGCGGGGTCGTCGAAGTCGAGTACAGCCGCTTCCGCGGCGAAATGCTCTCGATTGGCGTCAATGAAGTCCTGTTTGAACTGGACCCCTTGTCTCGCCCAGAGCGAGTTTGCAATGTTCAGGGCAAGCTCCGGGTTCAAGGCGCACAGTGACTGGAGGAGCGCCAGATTGGCGTCATTGATCCGTTCCGGGCTCATTCCCTCGTAGCCCAGGGTCTCTGTCATTGCCTGTCGGGTCTCCCCGGAAGCACCGTTGTAGAGCATCGCCAACGCAACGGAAACGCTCAGCGGAGAGATGAACACATTCTCCCCGGGAGCTGAGTCGTGGAGCTCGCCGAACAGCTCCGCGCCGAAACCGGTGTTACCGCTGACCAGACTCGGGTCCACCGCGCCTCCCGCGCCCAGGTCGCAGTACTTTGGACTGGAGGCTTGCGCTGTGGGAGATGCAACCGGTGTGTTCTGCGCCTGGGGCGCGGAGGCTGGAGGCGTAGGGGCAGGTGAGGCGGACGACGGAGGCGTGGCGGTAGATTGAGTGGACGGGGCCGCCGGTGTGGCGCCGCTGCAAGCGGCTATGCCGAATGAGGCCAGACATCCTATACCTATCAGAGCGAGTTGTGTTGCCGCGACCGGTCTCATGAAACATCCTCCAAATTGAACAGCCGTAAAGAAGAGTCACACCTGATAGAACGACGTTAGAAGCTGAGCGATTGTTCCGAATACGACTTTCGCGCCACCCCTCGTACGTAGTGTACGCTTGAACTCGAAACGGGCTGACCATTATACTTTGTCACTTGTCGGCAGGCTGAGCTAATCGTTCCGGATATCGCACCTGTCTCAGGGCGTTGAACAAGCGGTCCTCAAGTGTTGATAATGGGTTGAATAGCGGTACCCAACGGAGATCTATGAACAAGATTAACGCATTTTTCTCAAAGGGCATCCCCAACCACTTCAAGCGGGCGATTGTCGCGGGCATTCTGGTTATGATCCCGTTGATCGTGACGTTCCTCTTGTTGAAGATGGTCTTTGAGTTCGTGGATGGCGTGTTGCAGCCGGTGCTCGTGAGGGTATTCGGCCGCGAGATCCTCGGCCTTGGCCTGCTGACCTTGATGCTGCTGGTGTACGTGGTCGGCCTCTTCTGGATAATCAGGATCGGCCGCAGAGTGATACGCACCATCCAGGAGCTCATCGTAAAGATTCCGATTATCGGAGCGGTATACTCGCCTGCGCGCAAGCTCATTGAGTCGTTCACCGGCGGCGATGGGATGTCCGGCTTCAAGCGGGTGGTGCTCATTGAGTACCCGCGTCAGGAGGTCTGGTCACTGGGCTTCCTTACCGGGGTTACTGAGGCGGTCCCCGCCCGCATAATGGGAATCGTATACCTCCCAACTGCCCCAACGCCCAACTCCGGCTATGTTGCCATTCTGCCCATCCAGCAGATATACGCAACTGATATGACCGTGAACGAAGCTATGGGTTTTGTGCTATCCGGCGGCATCACAAGCCCCGCTCGAATGCCGATGAAGGCGCTGGACGATGCAGAGATCGCCCTGCTCCGTAACAAAGCGACGGGCGGCCCCGTCAATAACCCGGACTCCGGCGCTTTCCAGCTACCCTTTATCAAGAAGACTGACTTGGGGGAATCGACCGGCCGCAACTAGGCCGCACTATCCAGAGCGCAGTGCAATGCAATGTTCCCGGGGGCGGACCTGACGGTCCGCCCCCTCTTTTTGCCGCGTACACCGCCCGCGGCGGCAGGTGTACAATGTCCGCGCTCCGCCCGTCAGAAGGGCATGAGCGTTAATGACCCTTTTGGGAGAGTGCGATGGCCGATCCTGTCAATACTCAGCTGGCGTACGACCTGCTCATCAAGGGGGGCAAGGTGGTGGACCCTTCCCAGGGTTTGAGCGGCATCATGGATGTGGCAATGACAGCCGGGAAGGTAGCCGCCATCCAGCCCGAGATACCTGCCGTCAATGCGCGGGAGACCCTTGATGCCACGGGGATGATCGTCACGCCGGGCCTCATCGATCTGCATGTGCACGCGTACTGGGGTGTGTCGTGCTACGGCATGGAGCCGGACATCGGCAATATTTCTCGCGGGGTCACTACAGCGGTCGATGCCGGGTCCGCCGGGGCGCGGACATTCCCCGGCTTCCGGCGGTACGTGATGGAGCGGGCGGACACACGCCTGTACGCGCTCATCAACATTTCATCCATGGGCATGATCGCGCCGCACATCCGCGAGGTGGACGACATGCGATGGCTGGACGTGAAGGAAGCGGTCCGGTGCGCGCTGGACAACCGCGATCTCATCATAGGCGTCAAGTGCAGGCCGTCCAACACCAGGGTAATTCACGACGACATCGAGATCATGAAGCGGACGACAGACGTTGCTGAAGGCATAGGCGGCTTCGTGATGGTGCACGTGAAGACGACGACGCACTCCCTGGACGTGCTGACGGCGATGCTGCGCCCCGGCGACGTGGTGACGCATGCCTTCCACGGCGCCGTGGAGGGCGGCATACTGGACAAGGACGGCAAGGTCATCGAAGGGTTGCGGGCGGACCAGAAGCGAGGGGTGATCTTCGATGTGGGCCACGGGAGCGGCAGCTTCTCCTTCGCCGTGGCTCAGAAGGCACTGGAGCAGGGCTTCGACATAGGCAACATCAGCAGCGATCTCTGGAATGACAACTTCGACAAGAAGGTTTTTGACCAGGTGACTACCCTTTCGAAGTTCCTGAACATGGGGATGACCCTGGAGCAGGTGGTGAGCCGGTCCACGGACATAACCGCGCGGATAATGAAGATGAAGGGGCGTATAGGGACGCTCAGGCCGGGGGCGGAAGGGGATGCTTCGATACTCGCGATGGACGAGGGGGACTTCACGTTCCACGATTCCGGCAACAAGGTGCTGAAGGGCACGAAGAAGCTGCGGCACGCGAAGACGGTGAAGGGCGGCAAGGTGTACAGGCCCTGGCTGAAGCCGACAGGGTAGAGCCTTTCTGTAGCCCGCGCGATTCATCGCGCCCGGGTTGTGGACAGGCACAGCTGGCGAACCAAACAGGCGCGATAAATCGCGCGAGCTACAGATACGACGAGCCAAGCAGTTCCAATTCTACGGAGGTTTTCCATTGCCACCCAGATCCTGGGGCGACATTTACACCGGGCTTGGAGTGCGGCCGGTCATAAACGCAGGCGGCAACACAACCGAATGGGGCGGCTCGTGGGTCTCCCCGAAGGTGCAGGAGGCGATGGTCCGCGCGAACGAGAGCTGGATATCGATGGGCGAGCTGCTTGACAAGGCGGGCGAGCGCATAGCCGAGCTGCTTGGCACGGAGGCTGCGTTTCCGACGGCGGGGTGTTATAGCGCGATGGCGCTCGCCGCCGCAGCCTGCATCGCGGGGAACGACGCCGAGAGGAGACGAAGGCTCCCGGACGTGTCGGGACTGAAGCACGAGATAGTGATCCTCAAGCCGCAGATGACCGGCTTCGCGCGAGCGTACACGGTCTGTGGCGGCAAGCTCGTTGAAGCAGGGTCCAAAGAGGGCTGCTCCGTCGCGGACATCGAGAAGGCGATTGGGCCTAACACGGCAGGAATCTCTTACTACGTGCAGGAAGACTGGCCGGCTACGATTCTGCCATACGCCGACACCGTCAAGCTGGCACACAAGCACGGCCTGCCGGTCATCGTCGACGGCGCGTCGCGCAACTATCCCCTGGACTTCTTCCGCCAGACCGCGCAGACGGGCGACCTGGTCTGCTTCTCCGGCAAGTACCTCAACGCACCGCAGTCCATAGGCTTCGTTACAGGCAAGAAAGACCTGGTGCAGGCCGCGCACGCCTCGGGCTTCCCGTTCGGCCGCAGCATGAAGGTAGACAGGCAGGAGATCGTCGGGCTGGTGGTGGCCGTGGAGGAGTGGTTCTCGATGAACCACGAAGAGCGATTCATGGTCTACAACCGCCGCTTCGACGTGATCGAAAAGGCGGTCAAGGGGCTCGCGAACGTAAATGAGGCGAAGGTTGTCCGCGTCACTCGCTTCCCGGGCGTCACGCTCCACGTCACGCTTAACACCCAGCGCCTTGGCAAGGACGCGCAGTCGGTCGTGAGGGCGCTGGACGCCGGCAACCCGCGCGTCCGCGTGCTGCTTGGAGGCCCGGACACCCTCAACGTCAACGTCCACTCGCTCGCGGACGGCCAGGCAGAGGTGGTGGCGGAGAGGCTGCGGGCAGTGTTGGGATAGGCAGGAAGTTGTTTGTTAGTTAGTCGTTGGCCCGATCCCAACAGCCAACTTCTAACAACCAACTCTCACCCCATGTACGGCTTGTAGACCGCCCCGGCCTTGACCGTCTTCACGTGGGTGAGGCGCTGCTTCGCCTCTACCTTCTTGCCCGGGTACCAGCGGGTGTTCCCCACCTTCGTCCAGTCCAGTATGCGGTCCACGAATGTGAAGTTGCCGTCCTCGACCTTGAAGATCGCGGCGTCGCCCTCAGCCCCGGGCTTGAGGGTGCCCAGCGTGGCGCTCTTACCCAGGATTTTCGCAGCCGTGGTGGTGGTGCGGTGGACGACGTCCTCCACGGACAGGCCCAGGTACATGAACTTGGACATAACCGTGAGCAGGTCGTGGACGGGGCCGTTGACGCTGCCGGTGTGCAGGTCTGTGCTGATGTTGTCCGGCCAGAGTCCCTGGCGCATCGCATTCTCGGCGGTGAAGAAAGAAAAGCCGCCGCCGCCGTGGCCGACGTCGAAGATGATGCCGCGGCGCTGGGCTTCGAGCAGTCCCTCGCGCAGGCGGCCCGTGTCCTCCACCAGCCCGTCCTCGAAGCCGTGGAAGGAGTGAGTGACGACGTCTCCGGGCCGTAGCATTGAGCAGAGCTCCGCCAGCGGCGTCTTGTGGTTGGAGATGTGCATCATGATGAAGCCGCCAAAGCCCTCGGCCGCCTCCTTGGCGCGGTTCATTACTTCAAGATCGTTCTCGGCGGCCATCTGGCGGCCCATGCGTATCTTGATGCCCACCACCATGTCTCGGTTCTTGCGCGCGCAGGCGATGGCCTGGTCCACCTCCGCCCACTGCATGTCCATAAGCTCACCGATCTTGTTGTCCGTGATCAGGCCCATCGACGACAAGTGCAGCAGCGCGAACAGCCGCGTCTGCGCGGGCTCCATGATGAACTTGCGGAAGGCCGGGAAGGTGCGCGCGCCGGACGAGCCGGCGTCCACGGCCGTCGTGACGCCCTTCGCGATGTGAACGGGGTCCGGCATGATACCCCAGCCGGAGACGCCCCAGTAGGCGTGAACGTGCAGGTCGATAAGGCCGGGCGATACGATACACCCGGTAGCGTCGAAGGTCTCGGTTGCGAGATCCGATGAGATGCTCTCCTCAACCGCGGCTACCTTGCCGCCCACGAATGCAACGTCGCGCTTGCCGTTCACTTTGGCATAGGTGTCTATGACGTGGCCGTTCTTGACGATGAGGTCATATTGCTTGATAGCCATTGGAGGTCCTTGAGTTTGTTCGTTTTGTCGCCGTACATGATATATGGAAAGGCCGTCACCCGGTAGCTGGCACGATGGAACGCCCGGGCCGCGGCTGCTATAGTTTGGAGCAGCGAAGCCAGGAAGGCCGGTGAGAACTACATGACGCTCCTTAATCGTTTCTCGGGCGGGCAGCTTGACGCCATTTGCGGCGCGCTTACGGAGACGGCCTACGCCATCTCCGGCAACGAGATTGCCGACCTTCTGGCCAAGATGGGCATTCAGGACCCCACGCCTTTCATCGAGAAGCGCAGGCGGCTCTTCAACGCGCTGCAGCAGAAGCAGGAAGGACCCGAGGCAGGTAAGGTTGTCATGGCCTTTGTGGAGAGGGTTATGGACCCTTCAGCATACGGGGCAAGCCGCTCGACGTTCGAACACCGCCGCGACGCGCTGGTGAAGGCCATGGCGCCGTTCGGCTACACACTCACGGAGCATGGCAAGGTGCGCCTGACGGGCGGCGCCGGCCGTACGCCGGCGGAGGTAGAGGCGGCGGCGTCCAGGCTCCAGTCCGCCCTTTCAGCCCGCGGCGTCTACCCGGCAGTTCTGCGCCACTGCCGCCCTGAGCTTATGACGGCCGACTGCTTTCCTGTGGTCATGGAGGCCGCCAAAGCAGTGTCGGACAAGGTCAGGGTGCTGGCGGGGGGTGGACGCGGACGGCAGCGCGCTGGTGGACAGGGCCTTCGGCACGGGGACCCAGGGCAACCCGGTCATCAGATTCAACAAGTTCGATACGGGCGGCGAGCGCAGCGAGCACGCCGCCTTCGCGCAGGTGCTGCGCGGATTCCTCACCGCCTTCCGCGATATCGCAATGCACGGGCCGACGGCGAAGTGGACGGTCGAAGAGGCTGAGGCCATCGAAATCCTCACTCTTGCGTCCCACCTCCACCGCCGCCTTGACCGCTGCGAGAAGGCGAAGTAACCGCCTCTACACTACTTCGCCGCCGAAGCCGCGGCCAGCCGGGGCGTGAGGGCCGTCCAGAGGCTTGACGTACTTCATCTCGGGCGTGGACGTGCGCATGGCAAGCTGTCCGTTCACCTGCGAGTAAACGATGTTCTTGAGCCAGTTGGCGTTGTCCATCTTTGGGTAGTCGTGGCGGAAGAACGCCCCCCTGCTCTCCTTGCGCTCCAGGCTCCCCAGGATGAGTAGCTCCGCGGACAATAGCATGTTGTGCGCTTCCAGCGCCTTCGCATGCTCATAACCGTCAGCCACCTTGAAGGTCTTTGAGGCGTCCGCGATGCGGCGCATCTCCTGCAACCCCTGCCGCAGGCCGCGCTCGTCCTTGATAACCCAGGCGTATTTGTAAGTGGCCGATTTTATCTGCTTGATTGCTTCGTCCGGGGTCAAGCGCGCGGCCGTGCCGACTATGCGCGACACCCTCCTCCGGCTGGCGTCCACTGCCGCGTCGTCCAGCTTTGGCGGCGCCATATTCTGCACGGCCTGGGCGGCGTGAAGCCCGGCGCGCCGACCGTACACCAGCGTGATCATAGACGTGTACCCCTCCGGCCTGGCGACGCCGTACAGTCCGCCGGCGACTGCGCCCGCCGCGTACAGGCCGGGCGCGCTCGTTTCGCACCGCGCGTTGATACGGACGCCCCCAATTGCCGTGTGAGAGCGCGGGTACGATTCCACGAGGTCCTTACGAGGGTCGATCCCCGCGTCATTGAGCCGCTTCTCGATGATCGGCACATACCAGGGCTTGGGGCCGGCGCCGGCAAAGACTGGCCTTAAATCGAGGTAAATAGAGCCGTTCGGGGTCCCCCGGCCCTCCATGATTTCCCGGGCCACGGCGTAGACGAGCGGCTCTTTGGGAATTGATGTGTGCCCCTCGATACCGTACCGGGGCAAGAACGCCTCGCCCTTGGTGTTTAGAAACACCGTGCCGGTCGGCGCGCCGGTTGAGGTCGCCACAAACTGGGCGGCCTCCATATCGATCAGCTCAGCGCCGGCCCGGTACGCCGCCGCATGCCCATCGCCTGACTCCCCGGGGGAAACGGTCGTCGGCTCGAAGATCTGGCTGTACGTGCCGGTAGCAAGAATGACCGCTTTGGCGTTTATGACGGTAAGCCGGTCCGACTTCATGTCCAGGGCGGTCGCGCCCACGACCCTGCCATCCGCCTTGACCAGGTCGACGAGGACATGGTCCTCCAGGATGTCGATATCCCGTCCCAGCACCTGCTGGACTAGGATGTCCATCATCGCCATTCCCGGCGGGGAGCCGTACTCCGGGCCGGCGCCCGCGCCGCCAACGCCTGCGGCGTTTTCAACGACGGCGCTGCTCTTGAAAGTGAAGTTGCGCTTGTGGCTATGCGCGGCAGCATGGTACATCGCAATCGAGCCATCCGCGTTGCGCTCGAAGTCGATGCCCCATTCCTCCATCTCGCGCACACGGTCCGCCGTTTCCGTTATCAGTATGCGCGCCAGCTCCTGGTCTCCCAGGTAACCCCCGTAGGAGATAAGGTCGCGCAAGGACGCATCGATGGAGTCGCTCCGGTCTCCCCCCAAACCCACCACGCAACTCGTCCCCACATTCAGTGTGCAGCCGCTGTTGCCCAGTCGGCCCTTGATGAGCATCGTCACCCGCGCGCCCTGCTCCGCTGCTTCGATGGCCGCGCGGCACCCGGCGCCCCCCGCGCCGATAACAAGGACGTCCGTGGTTATGGCATCCGACATATCGCTTGCCTCCTGGGATTTCGGACACATTAACCCCCGTGTCTCCGGTTGTCAACAGCCATCCCCGAGGGGAATCTGGGCAGATACGGCGCCTGCTATAATGGGATGCGGCTGACCCCGGCGATTTGCGTCCCTTTCATTGACGAGACGCACCGGCAACGCCTTGCTCACCATCGAGAGGCGCCGAAACGCTAACTTTTTCGTCCCCGTCCACGTTGCTATCTACGTGTAAATCATCCACTAACCCAGGGCTGTTTACAATGCAAGAACTCAAAGGTAGACTGGCGCAGATCAGCGATCGCATTTCTGACTTTACGGTGCGTCTTTGACCTGGACTCCAAAGAGCGTGAAGTAGAGGCACTGGAGCATGAAAAGCTCGATCCCGCCTTCTGGACGGACTCCCGCAAGGCCCAGGAAAAGATGAGGACGCTCGCAGCGATGCGGGCAGAAGTTGATGACTTCAGGAACCTTAACAGCAGAGTGGCAGCTTCTAGAGAACTGCTTGATATGGCCGTGGCGGAAGGCGACACGTCCCTTTCCGACACCCTGTCGGCGGAAATTGCCGAGATCGCCCAGAAGCTGGACAGCCTCGAGTTCAAACTGATGCTTTCCGGCGAGTACGACCGCAGGAACGCTATCCTGGCGATACACGCAGGCGCCGGCGGCGTGGAGTCCCAGGACTGGGTTGGGATGCTGATGCGAATGTTCCTCCGCTGGGCGGAGCGCAAGGGCATCAAGACGGAGGTGCTGGACCTCTCGGAAGGTGAAGAGGGCGGCATCAAGAGCGTCACAATCCAGTTCACCGGGGACTACGCCTACGGGTACCTGAGGAGTGAGCGCGGAGTGCACCGGCTGGTGAGGATATCGCCATTCGACGCCGACCACGCCAGGCATACGTCGTTCGCACTGGCGGAGGTGCTGCCGGAAGCTGAAGAGGGCGCCGACGTCACAATCGATCCCAAAGACATCCAGATCGATGTCTTCCGCGCCGGGGGCGCAGGCGGTCAGAACGTACAGAAGACCTCCACGGCGGTGCGGATCACGCATCTGCCGACGGGCATAAAGGTTAGCTGCCAGAACGAGCGCTCTCAGCTCCAGAACAAGCAGATCGCCATGCGAATTCTGCTTTCCAGGCTCGTGGAGCGCCAGATGCAGGAGCGCGCCAGGGAGCTGGCAAAACTCAAGGGCGAGCATATCTCGGCCGAGTGGGGCAACCAGATCAGGAGCTATGTGCTTCACCCGTACAAGATGGTCAAGGACCACCGCACCGCCCATGAGACCTCGGACGCCGAAGGCGTCCTGGAGGGCGACCTGGACGGCTTCATAACTGCTTATCTAAAATCGACGATGGGCGAATAGGCCGGTCGGATAACAAGGGGATGGAAATAATGAGAAAAGCACTTTCACTGGTGTTTGTCCTGCTCGCACTGGGGCTTGTCGCCTGCGGGGACGACAGCAATGCCCAGAACACGCCGTCGGTACCGGGACAGGCAGCAACGCCGGCCCCCCAGAACCCTGACGGCGCGGGCGCCGTGAGCACCCAGGTGCCGAATATTCCCGCCGGAAATGAAAGCGCCACCGGCAGCGGCGTATTCAGGCGACTCTGGGCAGACCCCCCTACGCTTGACCCCCACCTGACCGGGGACACAACATCAGCCTTCATTGTCGTAGAAGTATTCAGCGGGCTGGTGACCCTGAATACAGACCTCCAGATTGAACCCGATATCGCCGAGAGATGGACGATTGGGAACAACGGCACCCTTTACACCTTCAAGCTACGTGACAACGTCAAGTTTCATAACGGCAAGCGCGTGACAGCCGCAGACTTCAAATGGTCCATCGAGCGCGCCGCCAACCCCAGGACCGCATCAACGGTTGCAGAGACTTACCTGAACGACATTGTGGGCGCCGAGGACTATTTTGACGGCAAAACAACTGACATAGCGGGCGTGAGGGTTATCGACGACCTCACCCTCCAGATCGAGGTTGACGCGCCGAAGACCTACTTCCTTGCCAAGCTCACCTATCCGACCGCCTTCGTCCTCGATCGCGAGGTGGTTGAGGCCGGCGGGCGCAACTGGTGGGTGAAGACGCCGGTGGGCACGGGCCCTTTCAAGATCACTGAGTACAGGCTGGGCGAGCGCATCGTCCTTGGCCGCAATTCCGACTTTTACAAGACCCCGGCTAACATCCAGTCGATCCATATGAACCTGGCCGGCGGACAGTCCATGGCCATGTACGAGAATAACGAGATCCACGTTACGGGCGTGGGCCTGTTCGATCTTGAGCGTGTGCTGGATACCAAGAACCCGCTCAACAAGGAGCTGGTGGTAGCGCCACCGGGCTTCGATATCTCTTACATCGGCTTCAACACAACGATGCCGCCGTTCGATGATCCAAAGTTCCGCCAGGCACTTAACCACGCCGTAGACAAGGAGCTTATAGCCACAGAGGTCCTTTCCGAGCTCGTCACACCCGCGTACAACATCCTGCCGCCGGGGATGCCTGGGTACTCGCCCGACATCAAGGGCCTCAAGCACGATGAATCGCTCGCCAAGAAGCTGTTGAGCGAGTCAAAATACCCCGACGCCTCGAACCGTCCTCGCATTGTGATCTCCGTCCCGGGCACGGGCGGCACGATCGGCCTCGACCTTGAAGTAATTATCGAAATGTGGAAGCAGGTCCTGGGCGTTCAGGTTGAGATACAACAGGTGGAGTGGGCCACATTCCTCGAGGACCTGGACGACCACAAGTTCCAGGCCTACGCCGGGCTGGGCTGGTCTGCGGACTACCCGGACCCCCAGGACTTCCTGGACATCCTGTTCCACAGCGACAGCGCCCTCAACCACGGCCAGTACAGCAATGCAGAGGCGGACAGGCTGCTGGAGCAGGCCCGCACGGAGCAGGACCCTGTGCGCCGCGTGCAGCTCTACAACCAGGCCGAGCAGATCCTGATAAGCGACGCCGCCTGGGTTCCCCTCTGGTTCACGGGCGAGCAGTACGCGCTGGTGAAGCCGTACATCCAGAACTACAGGCTGACGCCGATGATAGTTCCCAGGCTGCGCCAGATCGTGATAAAGAAGTAGGCGCGGCATTGATGCCGGAACGCAGATAGGCTAGTAGCACAAGCAGCCCTCCCCCAACGGACAGGGCTGCTTGTGATTTCAGAGGGGATGGGATATAAAGTGGTGAATCCGAACGCCGGACCCCTGGGGCGCGGCCCCGGGTCAGAGGGACGTTAGCCGATGCTGGCATATATTGTCAGGCGCCTGCTATGGCTGCCATTCCTCCTGATTGCCGTCTCGCTGGTCACTTTCACGCTCGCCACCAAGGGGCCGGGCGACCCTATCCGCGTGATGATGGGCAACCGGTACAACGAGGAAGTGGCCCAGCGGCTTCGCCATGAATTCGGCCTCGACAAGCCATTCCACGTCCAGTACGTCGATTACATTTCCGGTTTTGTCAGGGGCGATTTCGGCGAAAGCTACCGGTACCGCGGCCAGAACGTTCGCGACCTTATCATGCCCAAGATGTGGGTCTCCGCGCAGGTTGCGCTCGCAGCGGACGTGATCGCCGTCGGCCTCGGGCTGCCACTCGGCTTCTACATTGCCCACCGCCAGGGCAGATGGCAGGACCCCACGGCAGTCACAATCGCCCTCATACTCATGTCTATCCCGATCATGGTGACGGTGCCGGTGCTTCTGTGGGCGATGTGCCTGAAGCTAAGCTGGATACCGTGCTCAGGCTGGGGCGGCCTTTTCGACCTGCGTATCCTTATACCCGCGATTACCATGGGCGTACCGGGCATCGCCGGGCTGGCGAGGTTCATGCGCGCCAGCACGCTGGACGTACTGGGCCAGGACTTCATACGAACTGCCAAGGCAAAGGGCCTCAAGGGTCCGACCGTCGGCACGCGCCACGTCTTCCGCAACGCACTGATCCCCATCGTAACCATTCTTGCCGGCTCGCTCGGCGGCCTGATAGGCGGGGCGTTCATCATAGAGCGCATCATGGGCATTCCCGGCATAGGCGGCTTTGTGATCGATTCCATCTTCAACCGGGACTACCCGGTTATCATGGCCGTCACCATTATCGGCGCAACGGCATTCGTCATAAGCAACCTGATTGCGGACGTGGTCTACGCCCTCGTGGACCCGCGCATCCGGTACAGCTAGGGAAAAGGAGCGAGCAGCTTGGCGGTGCAAGAGCTGACGCTGGCGGCGGAAAAGAAGCGCTACAAGAGCAGGGGCCACCTTGCCCGCGCATTCGGACGCCTGATGCACAAGAAGATAGCGGTGGTGTGCATCGTCGTCCTGATCATCTTCTACGCCGCGGGGATATTCGCCCCGTGGATCGCCCCATACAACTATACCGACCTGGATTACACGGCGATCAGGAAGCCGCCGAGCTGGCAGCATCTGGCGGGCACGGACTTTGCGGGGAGAGACGTTTTTACGCGCGTCCTGTGGGGCATCCAGAACACCGTGATCCTGACGGCGGTGGGAATGCTGAGCGGCGGCCTGGTGATCGGCGTTTCGCTGGGCCTTATCTCAGGATACTTCGGGCGCAAGGTAGACTCGGTCATCATGCGCACGGGGGAGCTCTTCGCCTCATTCCCGGATATCCTGCTGGTGATCATCATCGCCGCCACGCTAAGGCCCCGAATCGTGACGCATGTGTACTGGCTCGAAGACCATACATTCCTGAATGGCCTTGTCAGAACAGGCATCGTGGACTATGCGGTGATTTCGCTGGCGCTGGTCAGCTTCGGCTGGATCGGCATGGCCAGGCTGGTGAGGGCGCAGATCCTGTACCTGAAGGAAACGCCGCACATCGAGGCGGCGCGTGCCATTGGGTCGTCGACTAAAAGGATCCTGTTCCTCCACCTTCTGCCGAACGCAATCAGCCCGATAATCGTCACGGTGACAATGGGCATGGGCGCAATGGTCGGCGCGGAGCTGGTGATAAGCTGGCTGGGCCTCGGCATCCAGCCGCCCAGGCCGAGCCTCGGGGTGATGCTGAACGAAGCCGGCAGCGTGAACGCCCTGAAGGCCGTCCCGTGGATGCTGATTGCGCCCGGGATAGTGGCGTGGACGCTCATGCTGGCGTGGAACCTGCTTGGGGACGCCCTGAACGACGTGCTCAACCCGAGAACGCGCTAGCTGTCAAGGGGCAGTGAATCTGTCAGTGTTTAGGGTGCAGTGATTTTGTCAGTACGGTTCGTCTCCATGGGTGGTCTGCAGCCGGCTTATGGGCGGTGGACTTAGCCGGATAGGGACTGAGTCCTCTCGCCCGAGGTTTCGGTTGAATTCCGGTGGGAGACTCCTGCGCTTCGGGTTTTGGCTGCTCACCGAGTGAAGATTGGGGATGAGAAAGGTC
>VGZY01000040.1 GCA_016872355.1 SAR202 cluster bacterium
TCCAATCGCTCGTTACGCCCAACCTGCTCGGGAAGGAACGCTTCGATCATGGACGGGTTTCCCATATTGCGGCGCATGGCTCACTCCATTTTGCTATATTTTCCTCGCACAGGTATGATTATCGCCTCTACCTCGGGTTATGCAAAGGTCTCCTCGGGGAGAGGAACAACAGCCGACACCCTCTCTGTCCCGATGCTGCATCGCCCCGATGCATTGGGGTCCCCCCTGAGGGGAGAAAGGAAGCACGGCGACGCCAGTCCATTCATCACTGGCCGCAGTTGGCGCTGCCGCTGATGTAGCCTGTTACGAATAGCTCGGTGTAGCCCTTATGGCCGGAGCCGGAAGGGATGCAGGCGTAGTCGACTAGCCCTACCCTGCCGAGGTCTATGGCGCGGCGGCTGCCTTCTGCCACAGGCTGCTCCACCCATGGCGTCCAGGTGGACTCTTTCTGCCGGCAGAAGGTGATCGCCGCAACGATGGGCGTGACTCCGGTCCGTCCGCCGGTGAGCATTGCCGCGAGCGACTCTACCTGCTCCTTGCCCGGCTGGAAGCCGTCCAGGAAGCGATAGACGTCCGGCGCGACGTCCTTGAGTCCTGCTCTTGCGAGCATACGCAGGTAGCTATCCTCGCCTAATGCCGACCCCAGGTCCGCGATCCCCTTCCCCACATTTGCCTCATACCATCCGGCCGCGGCCGACCGCGGCGCGTCGAGGACTACGTCGACTTTGCCACTGTCCAATGCGGCGGGATAAGAGGTGTCCGCCAGGCTCACAAGCTCAACTGCGTAGGAGTACCCGTACACGATAGCGTAGCCGGCAATGCTGTTCAGCAACTCCGTCTCTCGCGAGTCCGGGCGAACGCCGATCCTGATGGGGCCGAGCTTGGGGACCAGGTTAGGCACGAAGAAGCTCTCCGGCGTGCCCACTGGCGGCGCGATGGTTGGAAGCGGGGTGCCGTTGGGCGACGTGGCAGGGGCGTGGTAGCAGTAGGAGGAGCGGCAGTATATCTTGCCGACGGCAGTGGCCTCGGGACCGACCGTTGGGACGACGATGCACTTCCATTTGCCGTCATCGTTCTGGCAGATCTGCTCGCCCGGGCCGACGGCCTGGGACCCGCTGGCATCGATGATCACGCTGCAGTACACGCCCTGGCAGTCCGGCACCGACATTCCTCTTACGAGCGAGCACGGAACGCCGTTGCGCCAGCAGACGATGGAGTTCAGCGGCCGTCCGCGGAGAAGAAGGTCGTCGGGCACGCACTCACCGGCGGAGATCATCCAGCCGGAGGTGCAGCCGCTGGCGACGGCGATCTCGAGGTAAGGAATGGGAGTTGGAGTCGGAGAGAGCACGATCTCCGGCGTGGGGCTGAGCGCGGTAGCTGCGGGCGGATTCGCCCCGTCGTTGGAGCAGGCTACGGAAAAGAGAAGGGCGAGTATAGCGAACAGGCCCACGAGCGCCGTGGTTTGCAACCCTCTGACGGACATTGCTGCCTCCCCTCCTACGGGACTCCGCCCTGAAGAATCTTTATTACCTTATCGGTGTCGATGTTCCCACCTGTGACGAGTGCGACCACGTTGCCGTTGCCGGCCTTGCCTGAGAATGCGCCGGCGATGGAGGCCGCGCCCGCGCCCTCCGGGATTACGTGGTTGTGCTCTGCAGTGAGGCGAATGGCGGCTGCGACATCGGCGAGCGTGGAGACGATTGAGCCTTCGAGGAGCTTTGTGACGATGGGCCACGTCTCGTCGAACACGAAGGGTGCGCCGATGCCGCTGATCCACGACGGCTTCTGGTCGACGGTCGTGGGTCTTCCGGCCGCCCATGACGCTGCTGCGGGCGCGCCGGTCTCCACCTCCGCGGCGTAGCACTTCGCCTGCGGGCGGAGGGCCTTGATGGCCGAGGCAACCGCCGCGGCCAGGCCGCCGCCTCCATACGGGATCAGGACGGCGTCCGTCTCCGGCAGGTCCTCGAGTATTTCGAGGCCGATGGTGGCGTTGCCTGCCATGACGTTGGGGTCTGCGAACGGGTGGATGAAGAGGCCCTTCATGCCCTTGTGGGAGTTCGTGCGGCATGTCTCGAGCACGGCGTCCCAGGTGTCCTTCACGATCCTTGCGCCGAGAGTCTCGATGGCCTTTAGCTTCGCCTGGGGAGCGCCCTCGTTGACGAGCACAGTGCACGGCAGGTCGAGGCGGTTGGCGGCGTATGAGACGGCGACGGCCATATTGCCGGAGCTGGCGGTCCAGACGCCGTCGCGAAGCTGGCTTTTCGACGCCATGCGGATGGCGTTCATGGCGCCTCTCAGCTTGAACGCACCGGAGGGCTGGAGGAGCTCGAGTTTGAGGAAGACGGAGGGGTGCTGGGTACTGGCTGCCGGGTGCTGCGTGAGAGCCGGGGAATGGATGGGGTCGAAGCGGACGAGGGGGGTGCGGATGACGGAGTCCTTGATGCGCTCGCGCGCGGCGCGGATAGCATCCAGGGTGATGGGCTGCGGGACGGTGGCGGACATGGCGGCCTCCGGTGGGGACGGTAGTTGGAAGTTGGTAGTTGGTAGTTAGAAGTTGGCCAGAGGCAAAGAGAACGGCCTCACTGCAATATGGCAGAGAGGCCGTTGCGATGCAAGGGGGACGAGCTTTTAGCTGAGGGAGTAGAGGGGCAACAGACGATGTTCCTCGGGCTCTGGTTTGGCCTTGACGATGTCGTCGATAGCCTCGAGCGCATCCGGGGCAAAGTACATCTCCCCAAACTGAATGCACACTTCAGCGGGAACATTCCTGAAGATGTACTGATTCCCGCGCCAGGTGTGGATGTGCTCAACCAACCGCGCTTTCACGGAACCTTTGCAGAAAATGCATGTATCGATCACGGGACCACCCTCCTCCGCCAATCATACCCCAGGGACGGGTCCGGCCTGTAAACCGTAATGCTATCCAACCCGGTGTAATGTGTGACGTCATGTGAGGTACCCCGTCCGGCGAATGCCTCAGACTGAAGCAGCCCCATCCCTGAATGCGACGCTGGCGCTGAGATCGCCTTCCGGGCTCCAGAGCTCCGCGGGGCCTTCGGCGACGTTGTTCCGCCAGCGGGATTGAGCCTTGACGTTGCCGTTGGACCAATACTGGGTCCAGACCATCGTCCTGTCAGTGGAGGTCAGGCCGGTTGGATGCGTGCCGCCTTTCGCGGGCTGCCATTCCTTCGTCCACTTCACCTTGCCGCTGGGGTAGCAGTACGTTTCCGTGCCGGTCTTGAGGCCGCTGACGTAGCGGACCTCGTACTGCGGCGTGCCGTCTTCGTAGTGCCACGTTTCGATACCGTGGAGGAGAAGCCCGCCGCGGGAATCGGAGGCGTCCGACCAGGTGACGCGCGGGTTGCCGTTTAGGTGGCGCTCGACGTGCTTCTCCGACACGCCGACGGCGGTGGGCGCGGGCGACTGCGGCTGGTTGTCCTTTTCGAGGATCCACGCTTCGTTCATCTCGAAGTGGAGGCACGGGTGGTTGGTTGAGGTGACGAGGTGGATGACGCCGTCCGGCGACTGCGTGGCGACGGAGTAGCCGAGCGTGTTCTCATGGTGCTCGGGGGCGCTGTGCCAGCCGCTCTCCTTGCCGGTGTCCTTGCCATGGGCGTGGGCATCGTGGATCTGGGCGGCGGCGAGGGTCTTGATGTGCCAGGTCTCGCCGTTGTCGTCCGAGAGGGCGACGAGCGTGCCGCGCTCCTTCATGGGGCTTGCGCCGCGGTTGGGCTGGGCATCGCAGGCGAAGAAGAGGCGGCCGCTCTTGAGGCGCAGCAGCGACGGGCGCTGGTTGAATGCGCCGGGGGAGAAGTGTGTCTTGAGCTTCTCCCAGGTCTTGCCGCCGTCGGCGGTCAAAGACCTGGGCATGAAGCCCTCGTACTCGCTGGTCTTGCCGCCCATCCCCAAAATGCGGCCATCCGCGAGCTCGGCGAAGGTGGTGTGGCGGCCGTGGGTGCGGCCCCCGGTATCGCGCCATGTCTTGCCGCCGTCTGTTGACGCCCAGAGAGCGGACGAGCCGCCACGCGCGTCTGTGGTGACATAGAGTGTGCCGTCCGCGCCGCGCCAGTGGGAGTTGATGGGCTGGGCGTCGTACGCGCCGAGGGGCCCTTCCAGCACGGGGAACCTGGTCTGTCCCCACGTTGCGCCATTATCCGTGGACTCAATCCACTTGAACGGGACGCCGTGCATGCTCACGCCGCCGGTTATGTGCCAGATGGCGCCGTTGTTGTGCAGCATGCCGGGGCTCTCTTCGATCACGTCCTGAGCGCTGTAGAAGTACTCGGGCCAGTCCCACTCCTGCGCGCCGTGGCGAAGGCGCTGTATGGTGAAGATGACGCTGGGGAGGTACTCCAGGTTGCTGGCGAGGCCTGAGAAATACGTGAGGAGGAGGTCGCCATTCGGGCAGGCGACGATGCCCGGGCTGTGCATGTGGCCCTGCAGGGCCGGATGGAGGGCGACGGCGGCAATCTCTTCGGGGTTGCGGTTGTCCGGCGGGATGGGCATGACGGCGCGCTTGCGGAAGTAAGGGCGGGCGCTCTCTCCCCTGCCCTTTCCGACTTCGGAGAGGGAGTTTGCAGCCGTAGCGCCGAGGCGCGAGACCGGCGCTGAGCTACGCGCGGTAGTCTGCTTCACGCCGCTGGTGACGAACAGGCCGGAGTAAGGGCGCGGCTTCGTGGCGGGCATCTCTGCCTGGACGACGCAGAAGCCGATGTCGTGGACGATCTGCGGGGTCCCCTACGGCTGCTGGACGCCGCCCCAACCGGGGCCGCGGCCGGCGTCCAGCGGCATGCCGGTCTGCGGCCACGGGTAACGGGGGTCCCATTTCCGCGCGGAGGACTGGCCGAAGCGCGGCGGTGCGCTGCTGCGGTTGGCTGAGCGCGAGTAGTATGGCGCGCGCGAGGTGACGCCGTGCCAGGACATCGTGCCGAAGCCGCCGCCGCGGACCACGCGCGTGTGGCCCCAGGACGGGCCTACGGGGTCGGCCTCATCGTCGTCCGGGTACTCGCCATGCCAGTCGTAGCACCATTCCGAGACGCCGGTGTGGACGTTGGCGACGCCCCAGGGGTTGATGTCGCCGTCGAAAGTCGGGAGGGAATCGCCGGACCAGAACGGCGCGGCTGTGCCCGCGCGCGCGGCGTACTCCCACTCCGCCTCTGTTGGCAGGCGGTACGGCTTGCCTTCGGGCTTGCTGAGCCACTCGCAGAACTCGACGGCCTCGTACCACGTGACGCTGGTGATGAAGCCGTGGTTCGATTGGGCGCTCCAGCCGGGGCGGAAGGCGAGGAACTGCTCCACGGTGACCGGCGTGCGGGAAATCTTGAACGGTCTGGAGATGATGACACGGCGGACGGGGCGCTCGTCCCAATCGCCGCGGGTCATGCGCGGGTGCGCGCCGAGGGCGGCGGCTTGCACGGGCTGGTCGTTGCCCATGCGGAAGCTGCCCGCGGGGATGTCGACAAGAGCGATGCCGAGCGATGTGGCGGTCATGAGAGCCTCGGGAGTAGTGAGTTGAGAGTTGTGAGATTAGCAGCCATTCAATCAGGTGTTGCCGTTTTCAAAAGTGACTTCGGATATGAGCGTGCCGTCCTCGCTCCACAGCCTGGCCGGCCCGGAGGCGACGTTGCCATGCCAGCGGGACTCCGCTTTTATTCGTCTATTGGGCCAGTACTGGCTCCAGGTCATGTCGCCGTGCTCGTCGCGGGCCTTCGTCCACCTCACCCGGCCGTCCGGGTCCCAGCAAGTCTCCGATCCCACTTTCACTCCGTTTTCGTAGTGGGCCTCGTAGTGGCGGGAACCGTCGTCATAATTCCAGGTCTCCAGGCCGTGCAGCACAGCTTGACCGAGCTCGTTGCGCGCTTCTGAGCACGTGACGCGCGGGTAGTCTCCGGGATGGCTCTCGACCCAATCCTGGACAGGGGAAGACGTGACGGGAAGAACGGTCTCCGACTGGTTCTGCGTGTCCAGTATCCACGCCTCGTTCATTTCGAAGTGGAGGCATGGGTGGTTGCACGATGTGATCAGGTGGATAATGCCATCCGGGGATTGGGTCACTTCCGAGTAGCCAATCGTCGCCTCCCGGTGAACGGGCGGGGAGTGCCAGCCACCCTCTTCGCTCATATCGCGGCCATGCAGGTAAGCATCATGTATCTGAGCGGCGGCGAGCGACTTGATGTGCCAGGTCTCCCCCTCATCATCCGAGAGGGCAACGACCACACCACGCTCCCTCATTGGGCTCACGCCGCGGTTGGGCTGGGCGTCGCAGGCGAAGAAGAGACGGCCGCTCTTGAGGCGGTGCAGCGACGGACGCTGGTTGAACGCGCCGGGGGAGAAGGGCGTCTTGAGCTTCTCCCAGGTCTTGCCGCTGTCCGAAGAGACAGACTTCGGCATGTAGCCGTCGATATTTGTGCTCTTTCCGCCCATGCCGAGGAGGCGCCCGTCTTTGAGCGGCGCAAATGCGGTGTGGCGGCCATGTGTGCGGCCGCCGGTGTCATACCACGTCTTGCCGTTATCCCTGGTTGCCCAGAGAAGCGACGAGCCCTTGTGGCCGTCCGAGGGCAGGTAAAGGGTCCCGTCTGTACCCCGGAACGGGACGTGGACCGGGTGGGGATCGTATGGACCGACCGGGCCGACAATGCGCGGGAACCTGGTCTCGCTCCACGTTGCGCCGTTGTCGCGCGACTCGTGCCATTGGAATGGGACTCCGTACAGGCTCACGCCGCCGGCAATGTGCCAGAGGACGCCGTCGTTGTTGAAGAGAACAACGCCGCCCTCAATGATGTCGTGGAACTTCGGAAAGTACTCGGGCCAGTCCCACTCGTCCGCGCCGAAACACAGACGGGACATCGTGAAGACCATGCTGGGCAGGAACTCCCGGTCGCTGGCGATCACGGAGAAGTAGCTGGCGATCAGATCTCCGTTGGGGCAGGCGACGATCCCGGGGCTGTGCATGTGGCCGCCCAGGGCGCGATGCATCCCCACCGCCTCGATCTGCTCCGGAGTCGCGTTATCAGGAGGAATGGGCATTATGGGGCGCTTCCGGAAGTAGGGCCGGGATTGCGGCGGCGCCTCACTCTCCCTGGCGGTGCGCTGCTTGACACCTGAGGAAGCGAAGATCGGTGTGACACGGCGCGGCGGTGTCGACGGCAGCTCCGCCTGCACAACCCGGAAGCCGATGTCATGGGTAATTTGCGGCGTGCCGTCCTGCCTTGGCACGCCCCCCCCAGCCGGGTCCCCTGCCCGCGTCCACGGGATGGCCGGCCTGCGGCCACGCATTCTTTGGATCCCAATCTCGCCCTGCGCTCTGACCGAAGCCAGGCGCGGCACTGCTGCGGTTGGACGCGCGCTTGTAGTAGAGCGATTGAGGCTGGACATTAATCCATGCGAACGTCCCAAAGCCCGACCCACGGACGACCTTCATGAGACTGCGGTCAGGCCCCACGGGGTGGGCCTCGTCGTCATCAGGGTACTCGTCGTGCCAGTCGTGGCACCATTCCGAGACGCCCGTGTGGAGGTTGGCGACGCCCCATGGATTTACGTCCTGATCGAAAGGAAGCGGGCGGTCTCCAGACCAGAAGAGGGTGCTTGTGCCTGCACGGGCGGCGTACTCCCACTCCCCCTCTGTGGGTAGCCGGTATGGCTTGCCCTCGCGCTTGCTGAGCCATTCGCAAAACTCCACAGCCTCGTACCAGGTGACACTGGTGATGAAGCCGTTTTTGGACTGCGGCTTCCAGTCCGGGCGGAAGGCAAGGAACTGCTCCACGGTAACAGGCGTGCGGGAGATCCTGAAGGGCGTTGAGATGGTGATGCGCCGGACGGGTCGCTCGTCCCAATCCCCGCGGGTCATGGCGTGGTACCCGCCGAGCTTTCTCGCGGGCACTGGCTGGTCGTTGCCCATGAGGAAGCTGCCGGCGGGAATGTCGACGAGAGCGATGCCGAGCGATGTTGCCACGGGGACCCCTGGATATTTAGGTTTGTCGTTCGCGTAGAGGATACAAGAATGAAGTCCTCCGCGCACTACCATGGATGGTCCTGACAGCCTCTTGACATCGATAACTGCTATAGTGTATTTCATTAAACATGTTGTTCATCCAATTAATTTGTTGAGTTAAAGTGCCGAGAAAGTACTCATTAGGGAAGCGCGCAGCACAGTTGCAACATACGCGCGACCGAATTGTCGCCGCCGCAATGGACCTGTACCGCGAACAGGGGATACGTTTGACAAGCGCACACGATGTAGCCCGACGCGCGGATGTCGCAACTGCGACTGTGCTAAACCACTTTTCTACGACGGATAAACTGGTCGAGGCGGCTTTGGCGCGCGTGCTGGATGAGCTACAGCTTCCTACAGGGACAATTTTCTCGGAAGCCGAATCTCCAAGGGAGAGGGTAATGAGGCTGGTGCCGGCAATGTTTGCGTTCTACGACCGCAGTGACGCCTGGCTCGAAATGTACCAGCGGGAGATCGGTATCGTACCTGCGTTGCAGGATGCCGAGGCGCGGGTCAGGCAGGCGGTTCAGGCGCTGTACACGGAAGCACTCGGCCCTCTTCTCAGCCACGGGCACCTCGGCCAGACCGTTTTTGGGCTAACTAGCCCAGTCACCCTTGGAGCGATGCGCAGCACCGGCCTCACGTTAGACGGAGCATCAGCCATTATCACAAAGATCTTGGCGGGGATGGTCGACGAAGCATTGAACGAGATAGGTAAGAAATGAAGCTCTTTACGATGCTTACTACAGGTTCGGAACGCCTCCCTGGGTCGCAAGCGCGAGATCGGAGTTAGTGCATCTTGTGGAAAGCGGCAGGCTGCTCCCGGGGAAAGCGTTGGATCTCGGCTGCGGGGAGGGCGATAACGCAATTTTCCTGGCTACGCACGGCTTCGATACCACCGCCGTCGACTATGCTCCCACGGCCATCGCCAAGGCGAAGCGAAAGGCGGCGGCGGCTGGGGCGACGGTCAAATTCGTAGTTGACGATTTGACTCGACTACGTCATGTGCAAGGCCAATTTGATCTGCTTGTGGACTATGGCACGCTCGACGATTTGGGAAAACGCCACAGAGACAAATACATTCAGCAGGTTGTCCCGCTCTCACGTCCGGGAGGCCAGTTTTTGCTCTGGTGTTTTGAGTGGGAACTCCTGGCGTGGGAGAGCGTGCTGACTTCCCTACTCCCGCTTGGCAAGCTCGCCCTCGCTCCGGGCGAGGTAGACCGGCGGTTCGGCAGACACTACGACATTGAGTGTATCGGAGGCGAGAGGAACATCAAGGGCTGGCCGAGGGGCTACGCGGCATACTTGATGTCTCGCAAGGAAGGCTAGACCCCGCGGCTCAAGGAGGAGCTAAGTGGACAAAATAGCGGATTTCAAGCTTGCAGCTATGTCGGCCATGCTCGCAGTACCGGCCCTCTTTCTTTCGGGACTGTTTATTGTGCTGTTCTTCTCTGGCAGGGGGGGAGTTATATGGGCCGTTAAATGACTTCTTCGTTGCCGTCACCCTCGCGCTCCTTGTCCCTCCGGCAATTGCCCTCCTGAGGATCAGCGGCACCGGCGTCGTCTGGTTCCGAGTCGTAACTTGGCTGGCTGTGGCTGGGATAGCTCTGGCGGCCACAGGACAGCTTCTCTTGACTGCGAAGGCCATCTCCCTGGAGACATCCTTCGTAACGGGCAGCATTGGCATTTTGCCGGTTATTGCCTGGGGCATCGCGCAGGCTTATCTAGGCGTGCGTTTGGGAATCCCCTCGAGGGCAGTAGGCTGGGCAGTCGCAGCTGCCCTCGTGCTGAGCGCCCTGGTAACCATTACATGGTCGTTCGGTGCTGATGCCGCGACCTGGATACTGGGCGCAGCGCTGGTCGTTTGCCTGGCGGGTTACCTGGGGATGCTTGGTCGCAACCTGATGGCCCGCGCCTGATCTGTCCAAAGCACAAGCGGACAGGCTGCAGGTAGGGCTACTTCCTGCTCTTCCACTTGCTGCCCTGTCGGCCTTCGCCTCGCCTGCTTGTTCGAGGATCTCTTTGAGGTGGCGGCCGGTGTGGGAGAGGGAGAGCCGGGCGAGCTCGTCAGGGGTGGCTTCGGCGATCAATCGTCGCACCAGGGTCGCGGAGACTAGTTGCCGCAGTACCTGGAACTCGTCGGGCGTGACCTTTGCGTCCTTTATGATCTTGGCCGGGAGACCTTTGCCGATGTCTTTGCCGTGGTGCAGCGGGACTGTGGCCCACCTGCCGTCCGGGTGCTTGAAGACTGCGTGGCTGCCGGTCTGGCGCACCCGGACGAACCCAAGACGCTCAAGGGCTCGAATAACTTGGCGCGGCCTGGCGGGGCGGATTTCAGGCAACGATCCGGACCTGGTCAATGGCTACTTCTATCGGGATGGGCTCGCCCAGCTCCCGACGGGCCTCTATGTGGGCCTTGATGGCGTCCTTTATGTTTTCGAGAGCCTCTTCATAGCTGTCGCCCTGAGTGTAGCAGCCTGGGAGCATTGGAACTGAGGCCACATAGACGCCATCGTCATCCTGCTCCACGACTACGGTGTATTTGTAGTTGGCCACTCTAGCCTCCGTTGCTCTTGACGTCCATCAGAACGCGCGTTTCTGTTCGAGTGCCCTATACCTGCCAGCATAATAAGATGACGCTCAGAGCTTCCTGCCCTTCCTCTTACTACTCTGTTCTGCCTTCGCCTCGCCGGCGTACTCGAAGAGCCCTTTGAGGTAGCGGCCGGTGTGGGAGTGGGATAGCTGGGCGAGCTCGTCCGGGGTGCCTTCGGCGATGACCTGGCCGCCCTTGTCGCCGGCGCCGGGGCCGATGTCGATGAGCCAGTCCGCGCTCTTGATCACGTCCAGGTGGTGCTCGATGAGGACGACGCTGTTGCCGGCGTCGGCCAGCCGGTGCAGGACGCGCAGGAGGTGGGCGCAGTCCTCGAAGGAGAGGCCTGTGGTGGGCTCGTCCAGGATGTAGAGAGTGCTGCCGGTGGCGCGGCGGGAGAGCTCCGTGGAGAGCTTTACGCGCTGCGCCTCGCCGCCGCTGAGCTGAGTGGCCGGCTGGCCCAGGTGGATGTAGCCGAGGCCGACGTCCGCCATGGTCTGCAGCTTGTTTTTCAGGCGTGGGATGTTTGAGAAATAGTCCAGCGCCTCGGTGACGGTCATATTGAGCACGTCCGCGATGTTCTTGCCCTTCCAGAAGATCTCCAGGGCCTCGCGGTTGTAGCGCTTGCCGCCGCAGACCTCGCAGGGCACCGTGACATCCGGCAGGAACTGCATCTCGATCTGGATGTAGCCGTCGCCCGTGCAGGCCTCACAACGGCCGCCCTTGACGTTGAAGGAGAAGCGGCCGGGGCCGTAGCCGCGCGTCTTGGCCTCCGGCGCGGTGGCGAACAGCTCGCGGATGGGCGTGAAGAGGCCGGTGTATGTCGCAGGGTTGCTGCGCGGCGTGCGGCCAATGGGCGACTGGTCGATGTTGACCACCTTGTCGATGGCCTCGATGCCGTCGATGGCGTCGCACTCTCCGGGGCGGTCCTTGGCGTTGTAGAAGTGCTGGGCGAGCCGCTTGTAGAGAACGTCGTAGATTAGCGTGCTCTTGCCGGAGCCGGACGCGCCGGTGATGCATACGAGCTTGCCAAGGGGGATGCGCACGTCGATGTTTTTGAGGTTATTCTCACGCGCGCCGCGGATGGTGATGTACTGTCCGTTGCCGTCGCGGAGCTTCTCGGGCTTGGGGATGCGCTTCCTTAAGCTCAGGTACTGGCCGGTGATGGACTCCGGCGCGGCCATGATGTCGTCGATCGTGCCGGTGGCCATGACGTGGCCGCCATGCTCGCCTGCGCCGGGACCCATGTCGATAATGTAGTCGGCGGCGCGCATGATCGCCTCGTCGTGCTCCACGATGAGGACGGTGTTGCCCAGGTCGCGCAGGCCTGTGAGGGTCTTGATGAGGCGGGAGCCATCGACAGGGTGCAGGCCGACGGAGGGCTCGTCGCAGACGTACAGGACGCCGATGAGGCCGGAACCGATCTGCGTGGCCAGGCGGATGCGCTGGGCCTCGCCGCCGCTCAGCGTGCCGGCCGTGCGGCCAAGGGTGAGGTAGTCGAGGCCGATGTCGTCCAGGAAGCGGATGCGCGACTCGATCTCTTTGAGGACCTGCGCGGCGATGGTCCTTTCGCGTTGCGAAAGGGGTTCGGGGTACGGGGTATGGGGTACGGTAGGAACAGCCGGGACCTCACCGCCCCGGTCACCCTCTCTGTCCCGATGGGGCATCGGGACATCTCCCCCATCAAGGGGGAGAAAGGAAGAAGATCCGTTGCGGCCGACCGTACCCTGTCCCTGCCCCTGTCCCATGAGGCCGCGGACCCATTCGAGGCAGTGGCCGACGGACTTGCTGGTAACCTGGATGATGTTTTCGTTAGCAACGGTGACGGCCAGGGCTTCCGGCTTGAGGCGCGCGCCGTTGCAGCCTGTGCATGGGCGCTGGGCCATGTAGCGCTCGATCTCCGTGCGGACGTATTCGGACTCAGTCTCGCGGTGGCGGCGCTCCAGGTTCTCGATCACGCCCTCGAAGGTGGTGTTCCACTCATAGGTCTTGCCCTTCTGCGTCTCGTGGCGCATGCGGACCTTGCGCTTGTTGCCGTAAAGGACAAGGTCGATGAACTTCTCGTCCAGGTCCTTCACGGGGACGCGCGTGGAGAAGCCGTACTGGCGGGCGAGCGACTCCAGAAGGCTCATGAGCCACGGGTTGGATGCGCCGGAGCGCACCCACGGCTCTATAGCGCCCTCCGCGAGGGTGAGCTTTTTGTTGGGGATCACGAGCTCCGGGTCCACCTCCAGGCGGAAGCCGATGCCGGTGCACGTGGGGCACGCGCCGTGGGGGTTGTTGAAGCTGAAGGTGCGCGGCTCGATTTCGCCCAGGCTGATGCCGCAGTGCACGCAGGCGAAGTTTTCGGAAAACAGCAGGGGTTCTGGGTGCTGGGTGCTGGGTGCTGGGTCAACAGCCGAGTCCCCATCATTGCCTTGCTGACTGCTGACTGCCGACTGCCGACTGCCGGCCAGGTCGATCAGGACGGTGCCGCCGGCCATTTTGAGGGCGCTTTCGACGGAGTCGGCGACGCGGGAAACCTCGGTGCTCTCTCCGATGACGAGGCGGTCGACGACGACCTCGATGTCGTGCCACTTCTGCTTGTCAAGGTCGAATTTCGCTGAGAGGTCATGCACCTCGCCGTTGACCCGGACGCGGACATAGCCTGCCTTGCGGGCGTCCTCAAAAACTTCCTTGTGCTCGCCTTTGCGGCGGCGGACCATGGGCGCGAGAACCTGGATGCGGGAGCCTGCCGGGAGCGCGAGGACGGAGTCGACGATCTGCTGCACCGTCTGGCGCTGGACGGGGCGGCCGCAATTGTAGCAGTGGGGCCGCCCTGCCCGGGCGAAGAGGAGGCGGAGGTAGTCGTATATTTCCGTCACGGTGCCGACGGTGGAGCGCGGGTTGCGAGAGACGCCCTTCTGGTCGATGGAGATCGCCGGGGAGAGGCCTTCGATGTAGTCCACGTCCGGCTTGTCCATGCGGCCGAGGAACTGGCGCGCGTACGCGGAGAGCGACTCGACGTAGCGGCGCTGGCCTTCGGCGTAGATGGTGTCGAACGCGAGCGAGCTTTTGCCGGAGCCTGAGACGCCGGTGATCACGACGAGCTTGTCGCGCGGGATGACGACGTTGACGTTCTTGAGGTTGTGCTCGCGGGCGCCGCGAACGACGATGTTTTCGAGGGGCATGGGGACTCCGAAGGCTGGCAGTCAAATGCCAATTCTAACATTTGTGCGGATTTTGTGGAAGGGTAACGGGGTGCGAGCGCTACAGCTTCGTCTTGTGGAAGATGCGCTCAGGGATGTTGCGGATGATGAGCATGATGAAGCGCCAGAAGAAGGGGACGTAGGCTGTGGTAGGGCCCTTTTCAGTGGCGCGGGCTATGCGCTCGCCGACCTTTGCCGGAGAGGCCATGAGGAGGCCTTTCTTCATGCCGGCGGTCATGGGGGTGTCCACGAAGCCCGGCTTGATGGAGACGACGCGCACGCCGGACTTTGCCATGCGGTGGCGGAGGCCCTGGAGGTAGGTGTGGAGGCCGGACTTGGACGCGCCGTATATATAGTTGGACTGGCGGCCGCGGTCGCCTGCGACGGAGGAGATGCCGAGGATGAAGCCGGACCGCTGTCGCTCCAGGTACGCTGCGCAGCGCTCCAGGATGGAGACCGCGCCCGTCAGGTTGCTGGACATGATCGTGGCAGCGTCCTTCGCGCGCAGGTCTGCGGAGGCGTGGGGGACTCCCTGGTATCCGGCTGCGTAGACGACGCCGTATAGGCCGCCCATCTGCTGGAGGACGTCTTCCAGGAGAGCGGCGTGGCCCTCGAACTCCCCCGCTTCGAACCGGCCCGTGGCGACGGGCATGCCGGTGCGGGTGTTGATATCCGCTGCGATGCGCGCAAGCTCATCCCTATTCCTGCCCGCAAGGTAGATGGTGTGGCCGCGCTTCGCCAGCGCCAGTGCGGCGTGCCTGGCGATGGTGGAGGTAGCGCCGAGGATGAGGACGGGGCGCACGGAGGGCTTGGAGGGGGTGCTTGAAGTCTGGGAGGGAGATGACTGGGTTGTCATGGTGGTGGTCTCCAAGAGAAAGATGTGGAACGTAAGAGGGGCGAAACAGCCTTAGCCCTCACCCTTCGGGCCGGAGCGCCCGAAGGCCTCTCCCTCGGGGAGAGGAGGGACAGCCGTCCTCACCCGTCCCGTTTGAATGGCGCGTCATATGGCCAGGCGGCGCGAGAGGTCGGAGGTGAAGACGCCTTCAGGGTCTACCCGGCGCTTGACGGCGCGGAAGGCGTCAAGGCGCGGGTACATGGCGGCGAAGGCCTCCGGCTTCAGGCGGCTGTCCTTGGCGAGGTAGACTCGGCCGCCGATCTTTACGAGCTCGCGGTCGACATCGTCCAGCGCCGCGAAGAGCGACTTGTTTTTGCCAATGGGCATATCGAGGGTGAGCGTCCAGCCCTCTTTCGGAAACGACAGGTATCCCCTGCCCTCGGGTCCCATGCGCTTGAGGACCGTGAGGAACGAGACCATTCCAGCACGCTGGAGGCGGGCAAGAACATCTCGCAGGACGGCTTCGGCGTCGCGGTCGGGGACGACGATCTGGTACTGGAGCAGGCCGCCGGGGCCGTACAGCAAGTTCCAGCCGCCGACGAAGTCCAGGGGGTAGAAGAAAGGATCGTAGTGACAGAGATAGTCACCCTTGGCTTTGTTCATCGCATCGTACCAGATGTTGAAGGCGCGCACCGCGGGCCGGTTCAGGAGGGGCACGGGCGCGAGGACGGGGATGCGGGGGGCGTCGCGGCGGTGGGGGGGGAGTGGGGATGGGGGGTGCTGGGTGCTGGGTGCTGGGTGCTGGGGAGCGTGGTGACCGACGATGAGGACGCCTTTGCCCATGGACCGGCCGGTGCGGGTGGTGTCCAGCCAGCAGACCGAGTAGTCGTCGTCCGTGGCAGGGTCGGACATCAGGCGCAAGGCCTCCTGGAGGTTATGCACCGGGTGGTTGCTGGCGCGTATCTGGGCGGAGCGAATGGGATTCAGGCGGACGGTCACCTCGAGTATGACGCCGGTGAGGCCCATGCCGCCGACGGTGGCCCAGAAGAGCTCCGGGTCGCGGTCGGGGGAGCAGGTCACGGTGGACCCGTCCGCGAGCATCATGAGCAGCTCGCGCGTGTATTCGCCGAAGCCGCCCTCCTTGTGGTGGTTCTTGCCGTGGACGTCGCAGGCGACCGCGCCGCCGAGGGAAACGTACTTGGTGCCGGGCGTGACGGGTAGGAACCAGCCGCGAGGGACGAAAGTTGTGAGGATGTCCCCCAGCGTAACGCCGGCCTCGGCGCGGAGGACGCCCGTGGCGGCGTCGAACGAGACCATGCGGTTGAGGCGCTCGGTGAGGACCACGGTGCGGCCTGCGTTAAGGGCGGCGTCGCCGTAAGACCTCCCCTGCCCTCTGGCGATGACCTGGCCGACGGGGAGCCGCAGCTCGCCCATGCGCTCCGGGCGCAGCGCGACGGCCTGCGACCGCGGGTAGCGGCCCCAGCCGGCGAGCGGCACCGGTTTGGGAGAGTCGGAGGGCATCGGAAGCGGATCTCCTTCAATGCAATTCTAGCAGAGGCGGACCAGAAGAGAATCTCGCTGGCGATTGGAGCTACGTCGGCGGAGTGGCGCAAGTCAGCGGATTCGGCGGACCGAAAAGCGCGCTACGGCACAATGATCTGCGAGGGCGCTTCGCCGAGGTCTTCGAAGGTGTGGAGGAGGTCGCCGGTGACGGCGTCGTAGACGGCCAGGGTGCGCGACCGTACGCCGGCCGCGTAGAGCAGGCCGCCGTCGCGGGAGACTGCGATGTCGATGGCGGGATGTGCGAGTGCGATGGTGGCGACGTGGCGCGGCTCAGCTGTGGGGAACCTCGGCTCGGTGTCCGTGTAGTTATCCAGTGAGTACGCCCGCACCTCGGAAGCATAGAAACCGTTGCTTTCTCCGGGCGCCTCGAATCCCACGACCACGGTCTTGCCGTCACCGGAGATGGCCACTGCGTGGGCTATTAGCCGTCCGTCCGGCGCCTCGAGCTTCCACTTGCCCAGGGCCCTCCTGCCCTTAAGGTCTACAATCACGATGTTTCCTTCCCTCCCAATGAAGTAAGCGCGGCTCCTGTCCGGTTTAACAATATGCGCCGTCGAGAATCAGCCAACCTACGCGACTTCTGTATTCATTACAGGATTGTCACTTGAAGGGACAATTTTCGTCGACAGCCACAACGCTCATATCTCAGGAACGGCTGGCCAAGAACCGACGAAGGAACCTAATGTAGAATACAAACGGGTAATGGCTACTTCCTAAAGGAAGCACACTACCTGGTTTGCCAAATGTGCTCACATTCCGGAGCTGTCTACGCGGGCGGGGACGGTGGGTGTGGCGCCGCGGGGGCGCTCCACGATGATGCGCTTGAAGGCCTCCGCGTACTGCATCCCCTTCCCTTCCGCGATCCGGCGGCGCCAGTCCTGCATGAACGTGCGCATCTCGTCCTCGGTGCGGTCGATCTGCGAGGCGTGGGCCATGAGCGCCTTGAGGGACGTTTCGATGGACGATGTCACGTCCTCCCAGTGGTCCGGGTTCGGGTGGCCCATGATCCAGACCTCCGCGACCTTGTGAGGCTCGAAGCCCTGCTGGATGAGCTCGGGGAAGGTGAGGTGGTCGCGCGCCGTGGGGAAGACCGCGGCCATAGCGGCCTCTCCGGAGGCGATGTGGTCCGGGTGGCCGAAACCCCAGCCGCCGTCCAGGTTGCGCATGGGGTACATGGTGATCAGGATGTCCGGCTTGTAGCGGCGGATCTCCCGGGCGATGTCCTTGCGGAGGTCCAGCGTGGGCTGCAGGTAGGCGTCCGGGTAGTCCAGGCACGCGACGCCCTTCAGGCCGAGTACCTTCGCGGCGTTGAGCTGCTCCTCGCGGCGGATTGCGGCGATCTGCTCCGAGGTAAGGTCCTTGCGGCTCGTGCCCTTGCTGCCGTCCGTGCAGATAACGTAGGAGACCTCCCACCCCCGCGCGCACAGCTTCGCGACGGTGCCGGAGCACCCGAACTCCGCGTCGTCCGGGTGGGCCGTGACAACCATCGCCCTGCTGAAGCCGCTTGTTACGTCCTCTGCCATCTCGCCGTCCCTCGTAGCGCAAAGCACAAATCGGCCCCTTGCGGAAGCCCGGAGACAAGTGTAGCAAAGGCCGCAAGGGCAGTCCAGCAAGCTGGAGAGCCTCTAAAGTGCGCCACGGCGCTAGTCACTTCGCACACCGGTGGGACTGCACCTTTGGCCGATAACGGATTCCACCGCGCCGGTTAGGCTCAATAGTGAGGGGGTGCCGCTATGGAGAACGCTGACGTTGTGGTTGTGGGCGGCGGTCTGGCCGGGCTGAGCTGCGCGATGGAGCTTACCCTCGCAGGGCGCGGCGTTGTGCTGCTGGAGGAGCGCGAGGTGCTCGGTGGGCGCACATCGTCCTGGGAAGACGGCGGCATGGAGGTGGAGTCCGGGCTGCATCGCATGATCGGCTACTACAAAGAGCTGCCGCGACTCCTTCGCCTGGCCGGCATAGACGTCAACGATATTGTCCACTGGGAGGACGAGTTTGAGGTGCGGCTTCCGGACGGCACGCCGCCGGCGGTTATGGGCGCATCACCCCTCTTTCGCCCGCTCAAGACGGTGGGGAGCGCAATCGGCAACAACGACTTCCTCTCCCCCATGGACAAGGCTGGCCTTGCCCGGTTCTTCACGGCAGGCCTGCTCCAGTTCGCCGGCGACGCCGAGTCGCTGGACCTGCAGACTGTGGGGCAGCATGCCCGCGCGAACGGCGTGTCCGAGGAGGCCATTGGGCGGATGCTGGTGCCGCTGACGACCGGCCTGTTCTTCATATCCCCGGACGAGTACTCCGCGTACGCATTCTTCGGCCTGTTGGCGCCGGGGATACGGCGCTTCCACCGGATTCGCGTCGGCGCGTTCACAGGCGGCATGACGGACGTAATGGCGGACCCCATCGCCGGCGCGGTCAGGGCCAAAGGCGGATCGGTGGAGACAGGCGCGCCGGTGGACGGTCTGCTGATGGACGGCTACCGCGTGAACGGAGTTACGATCGCCGGGCGCGAGCTGCGGGCGCGGCACGTGGTGCTCGCCACCGGGCTGGGGCCTGCGCAGGACCTGCTGAAGGGGCCTTTCGGTGAAGACGCCTGGTTCGGACCCATGCTGCGCCTGCCGACGATGCCTGCAGTCACGGCGCAATTCGAGCTCGACAGCCCTGCCCTGCCCGTGGACCGCACCACCTTCGGACCCGGCACCGTGCTGGCGAGCTTCTCCGAGCAGTCGAGGACGACGTTCTCCAACAGGCCCGGCAGGCTGTCAGTTATCCTTGCTCGTCAGGACGAATTCATCAACGTGAAGGCGTCCCGGATTGTGGAAAAGGTAGTTGAGGATGCCGCGAAGCTGGGGATGGACATCCGTCCGCACATCACGGACTACAGGGTGACCCGCCTGCCCAGAGACTTTTACTCGCTGAGGCCCGGGAACAACAGGATGCGGCCCCGGCAGGCGACGCCCATCCCCGGGCTGACACTCGCTGGCGACTACACGCGACAGCCCATGCTGGCCACGATGGAGGGCGCCGTGATATCCGGGCGGCTTGCGGCGGAGGCGGTGCTGAAGGCGGGTTAGGCGCCAGAAATTGCAGCACTCCCCCCGGATATCCGGAATTGCATAGGCTTTGATCGTCCAAAAGAAGCCCGACTGTTGCTGGACAATCGGCCAGTTGAGCGCCCATGGGGCGCCCCCGCATTTGGGGAGCGCTGAAGGCAAAGTCACTCGGTGATGGCGCTAACGCGGCGGTCCAATGGCAAATCGGGCCGCCAGTCCGATAGGGGGCGACCGGTTGGAGCGAGTGCATAGCGAAAACGCAGGACGGCCCCGGCAGCATTGCCGGGGCCGTCCGTTCGTCTCTACTCCGGGCTAGGCCCGGGCTTCAACTCCTAGTCCCAGTAGTTGGGGCTGAGGAAGCTTATGCTGGTGTACTTCTCGGAGCGGTTGCCGTTGTGGCTGATGTTGTCCAGGCCGTCCTCAAAGTAGAACTGCTCGCGCGGGTAAGCCGACGCGGGGGACCAGTTCTTGGGCACGTTGCGGAAGTTATTCCGCTTCTCCTGCAGCGCGCGGAAGATACCGGAGAAGGCGAGGCCGCCGATCTGGTATTTCTCCTGGGCGTTGATCTTGAACATCTCCTTGCCCAGGGCGATCCTCTCAGGCGAGAGCATGGATACCGTCCACCCCTCGGTCATCAGGTCCTGCAGCTTCTTCAGGCTGCCGGTGATGTCCGCGGGGTAGGTGCCGGCCGCCGCCTGCTTGCCCAGCGCATCCGTGTACTTCGGGTCTGCGCCGGTGGGGGACATGCCGGTCTCGCCGCGAGTGGCGTAGTAGGTGCCGATTGCGGGAGCGCCCTGGTGCGCGGCGATAGGCGCGACCCTCTGGTTGCTGGAAGACCACGGGTTGGTGCCGCCCTCCGTGGACGACCACATCTCAAAATACTCGCTCGGGTTGAGCGCCCGCTGGCCGGTGGACGGGGCGTCCTCGCGGATGTCCAGCTTGATGCCCAGCTTTGCCCAATCGTTCTGCTGCATCTGGATGTACGGGAAGTAAGTGACCGTCTGCTGGCTGAACAGCGTCAGCGGTCCCCTCCCGTCCTTCCTGTCCAGGAACCCATCGCCGTTAGCGTCGGTGTAGCCGAGGTCGGCCATAATCTGCTTGGCGCGGGCCAGGTCGTACTGCGTATCGAGCGTGCGGAACTCCTCACCCGGGAAGTACGGCGTGGACTGGTGAGGGATCATGTTCTGCGGAATACCGAGGCCGGATGCCACGGTCTCGTTCGTCGAATTCCGGTCCCAGGCAAGGGACAGGGCCGTGCGGAGCAGCGCGCCCAGCTCGGCGTCCGCAGTGAACTCCTGGTTGACGGTCAGCGTGGAGTCCGCGCCGTCCGGGGAGTCGTGCTTGTAGATAGAGTAGTCGCCCTTCTCCATGTTGGAGATGTAGAGCGGCATTTCATTCAGGACCATGTCCTGGCGAAGCCAGTCGGACTCGCCGGCCATCATGCGGAATACCGCAACCTCTCGGCTCTCAACACGGTAGGTGTTGAAGAAGTCGGTGTACGGGAGCTGATTGCCCTCCGGATCGACGCCGAAAAAGTAGTGGTTCCTCTCCTGGATGATATGGTTGTCGCTGAACTCCTTCGTGATCCAGCCGCCCATCCAGGGGATGTAGTGCTCGCCCTTGTAGATATAGGCAGGGTCATATGTCGTGGGAACGGCGGTCGAAGGAATGCCGGTGAAGCCGCGGACGTTGCGGATCGTGGTGACCAGCTTGATCCAGTCGGGCTGGTTGTACTTGGTCAGCAGGGCCGGCATCTCGGCCGCGTTGTACTTGATGTGGTAGCGCTTGTAAACGTGCGAAGGCGCAAAGAAGCAGCGCGGGCAACCCTTCACACCAGTGAAAATGTTGATCGCGGAGGACTCGGCAAACGACCAGTTCGGATCGTCGAACGCCACCGTGAAGGTGTGATCGTCCACGACTGTGAACTTCATGTCTTTGCCGGTGATGGGGGACCTCAACTGTTCAGGAAGACCGGGCATGAGCTCCTTGTTGAGCATCATGTCCTCCATGGCGAAGCGGACGTCTTCCATAGTGAACGGGTAGCCGTCGGACCAGCGGGCGCCGCGCGGAATGGTGAACGTGAAGACGCGGCCGTCCTGGCTATGCGTGAACGAAGTAAAAAGCTCGGGGACCAGGTTCAGGCCCTGGCCGTCCATGCCGAGACCGTACTGCAGGCCCGTGGAGTCGACGAACTGCAGGCTCGTGGCGGTGACGCGGACCGTGCCGCCGTAAACACCGATTTCGTCATAGGGAATCATAACCTTGACGTCTTCGGCCACCGGCAGGCGCTGCTCGATCGGCAGAATCTCGCCCTGCCTGACGAGGTCGGCCGACATTGGGGACTCCTTGAACGACGTGGGGCGCGGCCCTTCGTAATTGTACCGAGGGTACTCGCCCGGGGCCAGCTTGGGTGCGGTGTACGGCTGGTTGCCGGCCACCGGCGTGCCCTCGCCGCCGGTGCGAGGCATGGGTACTGCCGTGGGCTCACCCGAGCCCGGCGTGGGGGGCAACTGGGGACGCGGGCTGCTCAGCCGGGTTGGAGGGAGCAGCAGGATCAGGCGTCGCGGGGGCCTGCGGTGTGGCAGACGTGCCGCCGGGCACCTGTGTGGGAGACTGCGCCGCGGGGGCAGGCGTCGCCGGGTCGGCTCCGCCACTGTTACAGGCAATGGCAGCCACCAGACCAACCGACGTTGCCACTGCGAGCAGCGGACGGACTCTACTGATAGTTAACCACATGTTCAACCTTCCTATCTCCTTTCAAATACGGGGCCCGAGTTTGTTTCTCATGCGCTTCGCTTACATGAGTCTATTTTCCTGGATATACTAACGGCGGCTCTGTTGTCAAATCATAGTGCAAACGATGTCCGTAGCTAATACAGGTATACTCCGTCCGATTTCGCCGTTTAGGCTTTACCGGAATCCACCTCCTGATGGGCAAATTGTAAGGAAGTGTTTTTCCTGAATTGCTAATGACTCTCCCTTATGTAATATACTACGATCACGGGAGTCGGTCCGGATTCATTCGCCACGCAAAAAAGCAGAAAAGAGATAGCCCCGGGCAGGCTGCCCGGGGCTATCTCTTTTCTGCTTTGCTACCCGCCTCTTACCAGCGAGTTACTGTGCTTACTGGCTCCAGTAACCGGGATCCAGGAAGCTAATGGACTTGTACTTCTTGGAGCGGTTGCCAACGTTGTGCACGTTGTCCATGCCGCCCTCGAAGGCGAACTGCTCGCGGTAGTAGCCGGAAGCGGGCGACCAGTTCAGCGGCAGGTTGCGGAGGTTGTTGCGCCTCTGCTGCAGCGCGCGGAAGATACCGGAGAAGGCGAGGCCGCCCGTCTGGTACTTCTCCTGCGCGTTGATGATGAACAGGTCCTTGCCGAGCTGAACGCGCTTGGCATCCAGCATCGACAGGGTCCAGCCGGCCGTCAGCGTGTCCTGCAGCTTCTTCAGGCTGCCGGTGATGTCGGCGGGGTACGTGCCGGCGGGGGCCATCTTGCCGGTCGCATCCGTGTACTTGGCATCGCCGCCGGTGGGGGCCATGCCCTGCTCACCGCGGGTCGCGTAGTACGTGCCGATGGCGGGGGCGCCCTGGTGCGTGGCAATCGGCGCCAGGCGCTGGTTGCCGGAAGACCACGGGTTGGAGCCGCCCTCTGTGGACGAGAAGAAGTTCCAGTACCGTGTCGGAGGAATGGCGCGCTCGTTGAGGCCCGTCGTCACGCCTTCCTTGATAGCGAGCTTGATGCCCAGCTTGGCCCAGTCGGACTGGAGCATCTGGACATACGGGAAGTAGGTTGCGTTGTCTTCGAACAGCATCTGGAGGTCGCCCTTCCCGTCCTTGCGGTCCAGGAAGCCGTTGCCATCCGTGTCGGTGTAGCCCAGGCCGGCCATGAGGGTCTTGGCCTTGGCCAGGTCATACTTGATATCGAGCTGCGAGTATTCGGCGCCCGGGAAGTACGGGGTCTTCTCGTGCGAGACCATGTTGCGAGGAACGCCGAGGCCGGATGCGACCGTCTCGTTGGTGGCGTTCCTGTCCCACGCGAGGGACAGCGCGATGCGGAAGTCCTTGGAGCGGAGAAGCGCGCCGATCTCAGGATCGACCACATACTCCTGCGTATTGGTATACGTGGAGTCCGAGCCGTCCGGAGAGTCGTGCTTGAACATGGAGTAGTCACCCTTCTCCATGTTCGCAATGTACAGAGGCATCTCGGACAGGATCATGTCGGAACGAGTCCAGTCGGTCTCGCCCGCCATCATCCTGAACATCGCGACCTCGCGGCTCTCAACCCTGTAGCTGATGAATTCATCAATGTACGGGAGCTGATTGCCCTCGGGGTCTGCCATGGGCGCGTAGTGGTTGCGCTGCTGGATGCTCTGCTCTGCGGTGAAGGAGGTGACAATCCAGCCGCCGAACCAGGGGATGTAATGGTCGCCCTTGTACACGAAGTTCGCGTCAAAGACCGTCGGAACGGGGACGGAAGGGACCTGCACAAAGCCGCGAACGTTGCGGATTGTGGTGACCAGGCGGACCCAGTCGGGCTGCTTGTACTTGGTCAGCAGAGAAGGAATCTCGGCCGCGTTGTACTTGATATGGTAGCGCTTGTACACGTGTTGCGGGGCGATGAAGCAGCGCGGGCATCCCTTGATGCCGGAGTAGATGTTCATCGCGGAGGACTCGGTAATGCCGTAGTTCGGGTCATCGAAGGTGATGAAGAACGTGGTGTCGTCCACGTACGTGACCTTGAAGTCGGCGCCCGTGATGGGGGACTTCAGGTCGCCGGGCAGGCCGGGCATGAGCTCTTTGTTGAGCATCATGTCGTCGAGGGCGAACTTCACGTCGGCCATCGTGTGAGGATAGCCGTCCGACCAGCGCGCGCCCTTGCGGATCTGGAAGGTGATCTTCCTGCCGTCGGCGCTGGGCTCGAAGGTCTTGAAGATACCCGGGACCAGACTGAGGCCGTCGCCGGACATGTTCACGCCGTACTGGAGGCCCGTGGAGTCCGGGGCCAGGACGCCGGTGCTGTACGTGCGGAGGGTGCCGCCGTAGGCGCCGACTTCGTTGTACGGGATCATGATCAACACATCAGAGGCAACCGGCAGGCGCTGCTCAAGGGGCAGGATCTTGCCCGACTTCACGAGAGCGGCGGACATCGGGGACTCCTGGAACTTGGTCGGACGCGTGCCTGTGTAGCAGCACGGCGAAAATTCGCCCGGCGCCAGCCTGGGCGCCGTGAACTTGGCATTCGCAACCGTGGAAGGCTGCGTCGTCGTTCCGCTGGTGCGGCCCGGGGTAGTGCCGCCGGTGGTGCGGGTGGAAGCAGGCGCATGGGGGGCCTCAGGGGCGGACGGCTGGGTCGCAGGCTGGGCCGGGGCGGCCTCGGCGGGCGCCTGCGGCTGCTGCGGCGTCGTGTTCGTCGGGGCAGTTCCGCCTACCGCTGTGGCGGCAGGAGCGGCGGGCGCGGGTGCCTGCGGCTCCTCGGCCTCGCCACCCGCGCAGGCAAGACCCGCGACGAGCGACAGAACGAATACCAACGGGACCAAGAAACGAAGCTTCGAAAATCTAGACCTCATAATCACTCCTTCTAAGATTTCAGCAACCATTCAAACCGTTGCTACCCGGATGCGTTTTGTACTGGCTGGACATGTTTACCATGCTCAATTAGCGCAAGTCAATAAAATATCCGCCGCCTAGGTATCCCACCGCTATTTGCAGAAGCTGTACCCTCCTTGAGCTCCGCCCCCGACGAGTATGCACTGGCGGAAGAAGCCGTTTCGCCCTGCCTCTATCGCAGCATCAACGTCGGCGGCTACTTGCGCCGGGAGCCACGCCGCCCACTGGTCCCTGTTCTGCTTGAAATAGATCTGCGCCACTACATTGGGCTTCAGTCCGGTGCGACCGCCGGAAATCTGGGCCGACAGGTCCGTAATCTTCTGCTCGCCAGGCGAGAAGTTGGCGAATACAGGAGCAATCTCCGGGGAGGCGCGTGTCAGCTCCGGCCGCACAAGCACTCGTATGTCGGATTCCGGGCCGTAGACGGAGCCCACATCTGTCGCGGTCCCTGCGGCGATCACCCTGTCGTACCACTCCTTCTGCTCCACCCTGGATGCCACAAGTACCGCATCGACGGCGCCGCTCTCAAGGGCCGTTCTGAAGTCCCCATCCGTCACTGGGACGGTCTCAGCTTTATACAAATACCCCTGAACGAGCACGTATCCAAGTATCTGGTTCGCAAGCTGGACCGCCCCGTTCTCCCATTCCGCAAACCTGACGGTCCCCTTGTATTCGAAGCCGAAGTGGTCCGCCGCAGCGGAGGTAGGCTCGGGAGTGGCCGCCGCGCCTGTTGCGCCTGAAGCTTCCGACCGCGGAGTGGGCGTGGGGAAGTCCGTCTGCTGCAGGAGCGGCGTCGCTCGGTCCGCCGAACACCCGGAGAGCATGAACATCACTGCTACGAAAAGACCAACCATTGGTGCGTTGAATGTCATGTAGCCGATAGCCTTCCTGACTTCTGCCTGCCTTTTCGCCATTGCCCTGCACTCCTTGCCGGTTTTCCAACATGGTAAGGCGGCCACCTCTGGCCGTCAACGGATGCAACAAAACGGTGTCTTTGCTCAGTGATATTGTCAGTAGGTAACTGCTCAGTGAATATGTCAGTCCATGAGAGGACTACATTTGACCGAGCGAGAAGCGAAGAGAGCACAGATACTGAACCTTGTTCTGGAGGGGCGTTGCGAGGCAAGTAAGGCCGCTGAGCTGATGGGTGTCAGCGAGCGACATGTGT
>VGZY01000041.1 GCA_016872355.1 SAR202 cluster bacterium
CTACGTGAAGGTCAGGTATATGGGTCTGCAAAGAAACCAGACAGAGATGTGGCTAAAGTGCATGGCCTACAACCTGCGCCGGGCTGAACGGCTGGTATTCGCGACCTAAAAGTGGCGCCAGGCTGCCTAATGGCAGCCTGGCGCTTACGCTCCGGCTTCGAAACATGCCTGACGGCGGATGCCGGGGCTAAAAATTCGCCCGAACATGACATCAATTTGAAGAGGCTCGTCCGAAATCCTCTCCTCCCGAGGTAACGCAAAGGTCTCCCGAGGGAGAGGCCTTTGCCGCTCTGGGCAAAGGGTGAGGGCTAAGGCTGTTCTGTCCCCCCCTCTTACCTCTCCCTTGACGGGAGAGGTCTTCGGCGCTCCGGCCGAAGGGTGAGGGTGACGGCTGTTCGGCTCGACAGACCTCGCCTTTAGATCCGGTCCCCGCCCCGGGGCAACCACGGTGGGTTTGCCCCTACGAGGAACGAAGACACCCACACCCCCACCCCTGGGCAGCCATCCGCCGCGGCGGACCGCTCGTACGGGAATGGGAACGAACAGCCTTAGCCCTCACCCCTTCGGCCAGAGCGCCGAAGGCCCTCTCCCTCGGGGAGAGGAGGGAGAGCCTCCCACCTCAACCCCCCAATCACCCTCTCTGTCGCCCAAGGCGGCGACATCTCCCCCATCAAGGGGGAGAAAGTAAGAATGATCACCCTCTCTGTCGCGCAACGCCGGGACAACTTTCCCAGCTCGCTCCGTGGTCTATACTTCCTCCTTCAAAATTCGCCTTTCCTTCCCACTGCGCCCCTTCCTGCGGTACGCTATGCGCTGATTCCTGAAGGGAGGCCGCCTCGTGGTCAACGGAAACAGCAGGCCGTTTACGGTAGGGTTCATCTCTTCGCCGCATCCGCACGCGAGATTGCACGTGAAGACGCTTGACGTGCTGCCCCAGGTGGAGGCCGTGCACGTGTGCGGCCTTGAAGGCGAGGATGTGGAAGGGCTGCGGGCCCAGGCGCCGGGGAAGGTGAAGTCGACCGGTTGCGACCTCGCCGAGATCCTTGCGATGGACGAGATCGACGCCCTGATCGTCTGCGTGCGGAACGACCTCTCTCCCGCCGTTCTCGAGGCCGCTGTGGAGGCGGGCAAGCCTGTCCTGTTCGAAAAGCCCGGCGCGCTCACTGCGCCCGCGCTGCAGGCCGTGGCGGAGAAGGCGCAAGCGAAGAAGCTGACAATGGGCGTCATGCTCCAGTGGCGGGGCCACCCCATCTGCCAGGAGGTCCGCAACGCCAACCTCGGCGGCGCGCTCGGCCGCATTATGACCGTCGAATCGCGCATCGTCACCTCCCAGGTGCGATACCGCGACCCCAAGCACTGGCTCTTCAACAAGGCCCATGCCGGCAGCGGCATCCTCTCGTGGCTGGCGTGCCACCATATCGACACCCTCTGCTACCTGATGGGCGACCGCGTGGCAGAGGTCTCGGCGATGGTGGGACAGCAGAACGTCGAGTCGATAGACGTGGAGGACACCGCCTTCCTGTCGCTGCGCTTCGCCTCCGGCGCAATGGGGACTGTGCACGCCGGGTACCACCTGGTCGGCAGCAAGGCGGGCTACTCGGGCGCGGCGTACGACACCTTCCTCGCCCTCCGAGGAACAGACGGCTACGTGCGCATGCCGCTGTCCGACGAAAAGGCGTACATGCTGTCCAGCATCGCCCCCGGCTGGGCCGCCGGCGGCAAGAGGGAGCGCAGCTTCACCTTCCCGGACTCTCCCGCATACGGCGGGGTAGCCGGGGAGGACTTCGTGATGGACTTCCTGAACGCCGCGCGCGAAGGCCGCCCCGCGCTCGCGCCAATTGAGGGGATGGTCCACGTGCTGGAGGTGATCGACGCCGCCCTTGAGTCGTCCAAGACGGGCAGGGTGGTGACGATCGGGGCGGGGCCGAGGTAGGGAGGGGAGGGGGCGGAATTATGAATTATGAAGGATGAATTATGAAGTTGGGCGGGTGCGGACTTGATTGATTCTGACCTGGCGTTTGCTTCGGCGGTTGAGATCAGGAGCTTGATCGCGGCCAGGCAGGTTTCGCCGGTCGAGGTCACGCGGGTGTACCTTGAGCGCATCGAGCGGGTGAACCCGAAACTGAACGCCTACCTGACCGTCGTGCCGGAGCAGGCCATGGAGTCGGCGCGGGCCGCCGAGCGGGCGGTGATGGCCGGCGCGGCGCTCGGGCCGCTGCACGGCGTGCCGGTCTCCATCAAGGACCTGGAAGCCACGAAAGGGATTCGCTCCACGAGCGGCTCGCTGGCGCTGCGGGACAGGGTGCCGGAAGAGGACGGCATCGTTTCCGAGCGCGTGCGCCGGGCCGGCGCGGTTATCCTGGGCAAGACGAATACCTCCGAATTCGGTTTCCTCGCGCAAACTGAAAACAGGCTGGGTGGGTCGGGCCGTAACCCGTGGGACCTCTCCTGCACCTGCGGCGGGTCCAGCGGAGGCGCGGGCGCGGCCGTCGCCGCCGGCCTGTGCGCGCTGGCGACAGGCAGCGACGGCGGGGGCTCGATCCGCGTCCCCTCAAGCTACTGCGGCGTGTACGGCATCAAGCCGACTTTCGGGCGCGTCCCCTCCGCGGGTAGCTCACGCGGCAGGCAGTCGGCGAGCATGTTTGGGCAGGCTGGGCCGTTGACGCGTAGTGTGCGGGACGCGGCGCTGCTCCTGCAGGTGATGGCGGGGTACGACGCCCGTGACCCGGCGGCGCTGCGCGATGCGCCGGAAGACTACCTCGCGGCGTGCGGCCGGGGCGCTCAGGGCCTGAGGGTCGCCTGGAGCCCCGACTTCGGCCACGCCGCCGTGGACCCGGGCGTGCTCGCCCTCGCCCGCAACGCCGCCCTCTCGTTCGAGTCGATGGGCTGCTCCGTCGAAGAGGTGGACCTGGCGCTGGAGCCCACGTTCGACCACTTCTGGAAGATCATGCTTTCGAACGCATACGCCAACTTGGAGAAGCTGGTCGAGGCGCGCGGAGAGCTGCTTGCGCCGTACACGCGGGAGTTCATGGCGCTCGGCGCGCGGGTAACCGGCGCGGAGTACGCCAGGGCGCTGGGGGTGGTGGAGAGGCTGCGCGCGCGTTTCGCCGACCTCTTCGAGAAGTACGACCTTCTGCTGACGCCAACCACCGCAACGACGGCGTTTCCCCTGGGGAAGCCGCCGTCGGAGATCGGCGGGAGGGAGGTAGACCTGTTCTGGGGGTTCACGCCGTTCACCTTCCCGGTCAACATGGTCGGCGCGCCCGCTGCGAGCATCCCTTGCGGCACGGCGCCGGACGGGCTACCCGTTGGCCTGCACATCGTCGGCCGCCCCGGCGCCGAGGCCACAGTGCTGGCGGCCTCCGCGGCGTACGAGGCGCTGAGGCCGTGGAGACGTGGCGTGGAAGTTACGTAGCCGGGCAGGGTTTGACTTCTTCCGGCTTCAATGTTATCGTCTGAAGGTCATGTTCATACGAAGCGCTCATAAACACATGGTCTGTTGCTGTCTGCGAGGGGGAGCACGCCAAGCTCTACCCGCGCGGAGGGCTGCCCAGTAGGGCCTGACAGCGCGACGTAGAACGTTATAACACTTGCTTGCAAACCCCCACGATGAAATGTCGTGGGGGTCTTTTTTTGTCGCTCAAGGAGTCCGGATGAGTCCCAACGTGATGTGTAGAAGCGCATGTTCGATGCCCGCGCCGGCCTGCATGGCCGGTACGGCGGGCTGTTGCGCCTGCGGCCTGCCAGGGCCGGTCTACACTTACGCGATTTTGAAAGGGACCTACCGTGAACACGATCTACACCGAGAAGGCGGGGAATCTCCGCCTTAGCCTTGCCCTCGCCTTCTTCTTCCTCGTCGCGGCGATCATCGCCTGCCGCCAGAACGCCGGGACAACTGATGTCCCGATTTCGTCCGACTCCCCGTCGACGTCCGCCGCCGCCGCCGGCTCGCCCGTCACCCTCAGGCTCGGCTACTTTCCCAACGTCACCCACGCCCAGCCCATCATCGGGCTGGCCCGCGGGTATTTCCAGGAGGCGCTCGGCCCGAACGTCAAGCTGGAGACGAAGACGTTCAGTGCAGGCCCGTCCGTTATCGAGGCGATCTTCGCGAAGGAGCTGGACGCGAGCTATATCGGCCCGAACCCCACGATCAACGGGTATATCCGCTCCAACGGCGAGGCCCTGCGCATCGTCGCGGGCGCCACGAGCGGCGGCGCGCTGTTTGTGGTGCGCCCGGAGAGCGGGATTGCCACCCCTGCGGACCTGGCCGGCAAGCGGCTGGCGACTCCGCAACTCGGCAACACGCAGGACGTTGCGCTCAGGGCCTACCTGGCGGAGCACGGTCTCAAGACCCGCGACCAGGGCGGCGACGTAGAGGTCATCCCCACCTCGAACGCCACAATCCTCACGCTGTTCCTGAAGGGCGACATCGACGGCGCGTGGGTGCCGGAGCCGTGGGGCACGAGGCTGGTGCGAGAGGCCGGGGCGACGGTGTTCCTGGACGAGCGCGACCTGTGGCCGGACGGCGACTTCGTGACAACACACCTTATCGTCCGGAAGGCGTTCCTGGACAAGCACCCCGATGTTGTCGCGCGGCTGGTCTTGGCGCACGTTGAGGCTACTGACTGGATCAACGAGAACCGCGACGCCGCGACAGACCTGGTGGTGAAGGGCATTACCGACGCGACGAACGCGCCGATCGCCCGGGAGCTGGTTGTGGAGTCGTGGAAGAACCTTCGCATAACGACCGATCCCGTCGCGTCCAGCCTGCACAAGTCGGCTGAGGACGCGTACGATCTGGGCTTTTTGGGCAGCGAGCGCCCGAATCTGGACGGGATCTATGACCTTGCGGCGCTCCAGGCAGCGCTGCAGACGGTGCGGCCATGAGCCTGGTTGGCGCAGCGATCGACCGGCCCGCCGGCCTCTCGGAGACGGGGCAAGCGTGGACGATGCAGTCGCTGCTCTCCCTGCGCGCCGTCCGAAAGAGCTTTTCCAACAGCCGCCACAGCACCGTGGCGCTCGACGGCCTCACGTTCGACGTGCGCGACGGGGAGTTTGTCTGCATCGTCGGGCCGTCCGGCGGAGGGAAGTCCACGCTGCTGAACCTCATCGCCGGGCTGGACCGGCCGGACGCGGGCGAGGTGCTTTTCGACGGCGCGCCGGTGACGAAGCCGGGGCCGGAGCGGATAGTCGTCTTTCAGGAGGCTGCGCTGTACCCGTGGCTGAACGTCCGGGCAAACGTCGAGTTTGGGCTCAAGCTGAGGGGCGTGAAGGGCCATGAGCTGCGCGCGAAGGTAGACCGCTTCCTGGAGATGGTCGGGCTGAGCGACTTCGAGAGGGCGCACCCCCACGAACTCTCCGGCGGAATGAGGCAGCGGGCGCAGCTTGCCCGCGCGCTGGCGGTGGAGCCCCAAATGCTGCTGATGGACGAGCCGTTCGCGGCGCTGGATGCCCAGACGCGCGAGACTCTTCAGCAGGAGCTCCAGGAGATATGGTCCCGGACCGGCGCCACAGTCCTGTTTGTGACGCACAACGTCCGCGAGGCGGTGATTCTGGGCGACAGGGTGATCGTCATGTCGCCCGCGCCGGGCCGGGTGAAGCGGGAGATTACAGTCGATATCTCCCGGCTGCGCGCGCCAAACTCGCACGCCGTCGCCGATCTGGCGGCCGAGGTGCGGGCGGAGCTAGGAACCGGGAATTAACCGCAGAGAACGCAAAGAGCGCACAGATAAGAAAGTAACAGTATGGGGAGAGATACGGTCGGCAAGACTTTGCCGTTTGTGGTGTTTGTAGCGGCGCTCATCGGCGTGTGGCAGGCGGTGGCAATGGCCGAGGTATGGCCGTCCTACACACTGCCCTCGCCGGAAGTGGTGTGGAACACGCTGGCGCGCAACGTCGAGAACGGGCGCATACAGCAGGCGCTGGCGGTGAGCATGCAGAGGCTGGCGATAGGATACGTCATTGCGCTCGCCATCGGGATGGTAATCGGCGTCCTCTGCGGCGTGGTGAGAATTGCGGACCGGACCGTCGGCACGCTGGTGCTGGGGATGCAGTCTCTCCCGAGCGTCGCGTGGCTACCGCTGGCCGTGCTGTGGTTCGGGCTGAACGACGCGGCGATCATATTCGTCGTCGTGATGGGCTCCCTGTTCTCTATAGCCGTCTCGGCGCGGTCGGGGATACAGAGTCTGCCCGCCATTTACACGCGGGTGGGGCAGACCTACGGCGCAACCCGGCTGCAGATGTACCGGCACGTCGTGCTGCCGGGCATGGCGCCATCCATGGCGCAGGGGCTGAAGCTGGGGTGGTCGTTCGGCTGGCGCTCGCTCATGGCGGGCGAGCTGCTGTTCGCGGGCCTCGGCCTGGGGCAAATGATGACGATGGGGCGGGACCTGAACGACATGGGCATGGTGATTGCCGTCATGCTCGTGATCGTCGCCGTGGGCCTCGTCGTCGACAGGCTGGCGTTCGGCCGCCTGGAGTGGTGGGTACAGGACCGGTGGGGAGTGGGGGGCGGAAGGCAGTGAGCAGTGGGCAGTCGGCCAATCCAACAGCCGACACCCGGTTTTAGGCTGTTAGCTCACTGCCCACTGCTCACTGCTCACTACTTCTTCCGCGCTTCTTTTTCCTTCTTGAGCTTGTCGAACATGGCGGAGTTGTAGTAGGTCATGGGAGGCACGTTCTCGCGGATGACCCGTTCCTTGATGATCTCTTCGAACTCGTTGTGCTCCTCGGACCAGTCGGCAACCGCCACCGCCCACTGCTGGGGGACGCACATCACACCGTCGTCGTCGCCGACGATAAGGTCGCCCGGGCGCACCGCGATTCCGCCGCAGCCGATCACAACGTTCTCCTCGAAGGACATGGGCCACGGCGCCAGGGCCGCTGACGGCGTGCCGCCCTTCGCATAGATGATATAGCCGTATTTCCGCACCGTGGACAGGTCGCGAATAGCGCCGTCGGTGACGATACCCTCAGCCCTGTTCATCTTGAGCTGGAGCAGCTTCATGTCGCCGCCGCTGGAGCCATAGCGCACGCCGTTGACGTCGCACACCAGCACGTCGCCGGGGCCGCAGCGGTTCATGGCGTGCGTTTCCGGGGCGTTCTGGCCCTTGCCCGTCTCCGCCAGCAGGTCCGGGCGGGAGGGCACGAAGCGCACGGTGCGGGCGCGGCCGACCAGCTTGCGGCCGGGCGTCTGAAGGTCCACGCCCTGCATGAAGCTGAGGCCGTACCCATACAGGGTGTGGAGGGCGCTCCAGATTGTGGGCGTATCAATTTTGCGGTAGCGCTCTATCAGCTCGTGGGTGATCTCGTAGGCGGGCAATGTGGTCCTCCTTGGTCTGTGACGCGCGCGATATTATTCCAATGTTGTCGTGGTGGCGTCAACAGAGGTGAGCGAGATATGAGAGAAGTCCGAAGCCGAGGTGGCGCCGTGCCAGTGCTTCTCGCCCGCCGGAATGAACACGGTACCCCCCTCCGCAATCTCCGTCTGGCTGGCCTCCGTGGCGATGATACCGCGGCCGGACGTGACGTACAGCACCTGGTCGCTCGTGTGGACGTGGAACTTGTTGCGCGCGCCGGCGCCGAAGTTCACCATGTGGAAGTTGAAGAAGCGGCTGATGTCCGAGCCCACAAGCGGGTTTGACGTGACCCTCCCGCCCGTGAATATGGGCCGGTCCGACTGGTCCACGGTCTGCCGCTCCACACGCCTCAAGACTCTCATTAGAGCACTCCGTCCGGGTTGAATAGGACGCGACTAATCGTATCGCCGCAGCACCGAAAAACAAAGGGGAGTGAGGGCGGTGTTTGATGGGGGTGTGGTCGGGTGAGGGCTCGCTGGAATCTACATTTGCCCGGTTGACCTAGTGGGGTACTTGGCAAGCACATGTGCGCGTTCCGCAGGCGGCAGAGTTCGTGGAGATGTCGGAGGGGAGTCCTATCCCGAGGTGTATTGCGCGGTTCACGACGCCGCATCGAACCTACCGCCTGTGCTTCCATCCGACGGTCACCATTTTGTACCGCCACCCTTTTCGCGCACAGAACTCCTCCGCGCTTTGGCGCTTGAGCTTTGTCGTTGCCCAGAACATGAGCGGTAAGCCCTTGGTCTCGTGGAGTGCCTGAGAGCCGTCGTTGTAGGTCACCAGAAAATCCGGATGGTATTTTCGCGGAAGTCCGAGGAATACATAGGGGATTTTCACGCCATGCCGCTTTGCCCATTCTTTGACTGCAGGATCGTGCTCTAGCTCGACCATGTACTTGCGCTCCAGAGCAGAGTCATAGGCTTCCGTTCCCATCGGCGATCTACGCAGGTTGGAGAGGGTTCCCCGTTTGCTTTTCATGTTCCTCCGTCACCGGTGGTGCCGCCAGAATACTCGCGATAAGCCTTGGATTGTAAAAATTGGGTTTGATCTGATCAAAAAGGTTCCATACCAGGCGGAGACGATCAAGATCGTCCAAATCATGTACTCTCACACCGCCGGTCAACCGGCGCGCGATGTGCTCGTGGATTACCCGCAAGACGACCTCCTGACGAGAGTCCGCCTGGCCGTCGAACTCCAAGAGCGAGGTTCGCGCAAGGTCTCGAATCCTCTGCCCGAGTTTCTTTCTTATCTCATCCTTGTCCTTCGGCGTGTCGGCCGCCAGCAACGCCGGGTCGATTTTCGGGAGCACAAGTTTTTCAAGCGCGTCATGGCCTGAATCTAGATTGCGGGACAGAATCTGGGAGATGGATTGCCGGATGATGGTCCCGCGAAAGTCGTACTCACAGTCATCAAGGTATTTGCGCCAGTCGGTTATTGGCTCAAGGACCTGCGGTTCCGGTATTGGTGGAAGATCGGACAGATCGAAAGACTCAAGAGTGTCCTTCGTTGCTTTATCGATGTCCATGGTTCCCTGGACGGCCGGTTCCGGTATCTTCTCCGAGTCGATGGTATCGCCCGGGTTCAGGGGGGATGTGTAGCGGTCCGCCTCGATCATTTCCCAAAGCCAGTCGTGTTTGAAGATAGGGTGATCGATTACATGGCATTGTTCCCACTGCAGCCCTCGGGCGTTAACACGCCGAAGGCCTCGCCCAATAATCTGCGGGCCGTACACTGAGAACTTCCGGTTGCCCACCTCGGTATAACTGAACTTTCTGAACAAGAGAATTGCCGAGATGTTCTTTACGTCCCAACCTTCCCGAAGCATCATCACGGACACAATCGCGTCGTACTTGGAGTTGCGAATATCCTTGTTGATGGACATCGCCTCTTCTTTAAGTTCCTCCTCCACCTCATTGTGGAGCAATAGCACCCGGAGTTTGCCGCCGTTGATTTCCTGTTCTTCAAGAGTCCTTGCAATGGCCTTGGCATCCTCGATGTTGAGCGCCACGACGAATAGGAGCGGTTTGTAGGTGGGCTTCCCGTCATCGGCCACGGTACCGTTAGCCTTTGATGACGCAAGCACTCCAGGGCAATTTCTATCTGCTGGCCCAATGGACCAGGGTTCATTGTGTAACGGACTGCGGGTATTTTTTCTGCTCGATTGCCTGCCACGGAACCTCTTCGGCGCTGACCTCTTTCTTTGTCTCCCAATCGTAGTATGTGAACTTGACCTTACTAATCTCCGGTTCGAAGACTACGACGCGCTTGATCACTTTATCGTGCATTGCTTCCCGAATGCCGTAGACGTAGATCATCTCGCTGTCGGGGTGCAGCCCATCCAGCCGGTCCGGCGTTGCGGTAGTATCGAGTCGAAAAAAGCGCTTCGGCTTCAATTTGTTGACCAGATCGTTGTACTTTTCAGCGCGCGTGTTGTGCGCCTCGTCGTTGAATATGCAAAGACGATCACAGTTTTGGGAGATCACCTTCCAGTTGTCAGCGCCATCATACAGCTGCTGAACGTTGCCTATGATGATGTTCGCCCCACGGATTCCAGCCGAAGGCTTCCCCATCTCCATCACGTGCGTGGCAATGCGCTTGGGAGTGTCAACGTCCGCCCCAAAGAAAAACGGGAACTGCCTGAAGACATATTCCTTGTTTCCCGAATCGAAGGCGTCAAGGAGCCGTTTCCGGACCACGGTGTTGGGCACCAGAATCAAGTGTTGGGTTATACCATGGACCTGCATCATGTAGGCAACCATGCCGCCAATAATTACGGTCTTCCCGCCTCCGGTCACGACGTTGGCGAGCAGGTCTTTCTTACCCAATATATCAAAGCAGTACACGCTGCGCTGAATCGCCTCCAACCGGTGCGGCCATAACGGTGGGCTGAATGTCGGTGCCTTGAGGTTCTTCAGGAATTCGCGCCCTTTTTCCGGTATACCCAGGTACCCGGCGTTGCGCCAATCCCTGTAGTTACCTTCATGAGCCGCGAAAGCGTAATTCATGCGGTTACTTCCAGTTTCAACGTCCGTATTGCCTCAGCGCCGAGGTTATCCTGGAGTCGGCAAGCGACGATGTGGGTTCCGACTTTCGGGAAGGTGTGCTCAGCTTCGAGGGCTGCCTCAAATTTATGGCCGGCTTTCTTCGCGTCTAGACCTTTCAACTCCCGGCGGCTCAAGATGTATGCGGAATCAGCGGCGAAATACCCTCGCTCGTAATCGAAGTCCCACTGGCAGTTAATAAGATAGCCGCCGGCATTGGTGCTCACCGTATCCCTTGCAACAAACTGGTACCGCCGTGGTCCTATGTTTGTTGCCGCGACTTCGCCCACGACAGGCTCCTTGGTGAAGCGCAGCAAGAACTCATTGTCGTCAGCGTCCGGGTACTTCTGCCGGATCCGCTCTCGGAACTCTTCACTGTCGATGAACAAGAAGTCGAAGTCCATGTCGGTGCCCCGAGGCTGTATGTTTTTGCGGATGTAGTCAGCCAGCCTTTTGCGGTATGCGATGAGCTCTGGTGACGCCCTCCAGCAAACGTACCGCGCGATGGTTCGGACATTGGGCTGAAGGTGTTTCCTGACAACAGCCTCAAAGAACGCCTGGACATCTTTCGCGTCCGGCGTCATATTCGGATCGGATGGCCCTACACGGAGAGGCTCCCTCGCAGAGCGCCACCCGCTTATGGGATCGTCCGAGTTATCGAGCTGCGCTGCAAGGCATGCGACGACAAACCGCTCAAACTCGGCCTGGTCTACCGCCTTAAATCGGTCCATTGGGTAGACACCGACATAGTTAACACGTATGTCAGGGATGGCCGTTTTTGTCTCCGGTAATTGAAGGCGCGTCTGAACGCTGCCCGCTTGGCCATAGTTGGACTTGACTCCAGAGAGATCTTCGCCTTGATTGACTATGCGATTCAGAGTCACAGAGACCGAGACGCGTGAAGAGTCGCAGGCAATCCAGCGTCGACCGAGGCGTTGCGCTACGGCCGGCGCGGTACCGCCACCGCAGAAGAAATCCGCCACAATATCGCCTGCATTGCTCGAACCGCTAACAATGCGCTCTAATAGTGCTTCCGGTTTCTGTGTAGGATATCCAATGCGCTCGTCAGCCACTTGGTTAATGCGTTTGATATCGTCCCAAACGTCTGGCACAGGTTCGCCTTCTTGTTCATCCAGATACCTTTTGAATTCAGGCTTACCTGTTTTTGTTAGGACAAATCGTCCTCTACTCCAATAATCATCAATCGTTTCTTGAATCCAACGCCAATGACGCCCGGCGGGCGGTGCGATCAGCCTGTCTCCGAACCTTCTCGGCGGGCCATCACCGGCCCCCGTAGCATCCTCTTTCCAGTAAAGTCTGCCATCCGTATCAGTGAACCTAAAGTATTTCTTGACGTATTCCTCAGAGTAGGGTCGATATTGCGACTGCCATCGGTAGATTCGCGTCTTTGAATACCAGAATATAACATCATGGATTTGTCCATATCTCTGGGCGTCACTATGAGAAGTGCTTCGTCTCCATACGATTTCATTTCTGAAGTGCTCAAATCCAAATATCTTATCCATCTCAGCTTTGATGTAATGGCTGGTATGCCAATCGCAGTGCACATAGATGGAGCCGGTATCCTTTAAGACCCGGCGCATCTCCCAAAGCCGCGCATTGAGCCATACGAGGTAAGTCGGGAGGCCGCCATCCCATGTGTCGCTGAACGTGCGCACCTCGCTGGTGTCGCCCCATATGACGTTGTACTCTGCACCGGAGAAGAACGGCGGGTCGATGTATATGAGGTCGATGGAGTTACTGGGCAGAGTGCGAAGCACCTGCAGATTGTCACCATATTACAGTCGGTTCGGCTCCAGGTCTGGACGGCCGAACTGAACCCAGTCACCATTGAGGTTCGGCGCAAGGTGGGGCAGCTTAATAAACGGGAAGACCGCGTCGTATCCTTTGCCGGGAACAAAGCCAAGTGGCGGGTTGGTGGGGTCCGGAAGATTGCTGAGTTTGGAGCGTACCCTTTGCGCAACACGGAAGACCTTTTCCTGGTGGGGAAGGGCTTGCTGTTCGGATTCGGCTTGCATTCGGCTCAGGTCCGCCGGTTCTGCCGACGCCACGGTCATGGAATCAGGGTGGTGGTTCGTTGCGGGCTGGCCTGGCATGAATCAGGGCTCCCGGTGTGAGTTTGCCAAATTGTAGTGGCCGCTCAAAGCATGGGCAAGTGTGCATCCCGTGTTCTTCAAACCGATAGTCAACGGGACTTGCGCCTTTGGGCGACATCGCAACTCCGATGAATCACCCTATTGTTTGTGATTCCTTCGTAATCTATGAACACTGAACCTGCAGATTTCATCGGGGGCTGGTGATCAAGGTTCCAGTCATCTCCTTCCCTGCCACCATCGCCGCACTCAGCGCAAATGCCGCCCTGCCGTTCAAGTAGCTAATTACGATACTCTTTCCGCATTGGGCGCAGGATGTTGCCGCCGATTGACATAGCCCGGCTGAGGTAAGCTGGCAGAGTCACCTCGTAAGAGCCGTCGGGCATCGGTTTCATACCTTCGGCAGGCACTCGAATAACCCACTGGTTTAGGTTCACATCGAAGGTCGGCTTGTAACGGGAGTTGAACGAGTCGCTTCGTTCCAACCTATCGGGGGAGGTCATATGACACCATCCTCGCTGTCGTCTGTGATTTGATCGTCACTGTATGCCCAGCGACTCCCTTATCTCTCTGCCCCTCTCGTACGCCGGCTTTTCCAGCGGGTGCTCCCAGCCGCGCCTGCGGTGAGCGGGCCGCCAGTCGCGCAAGTAGCGGAAGAAGAAGCGCCACCAGCCTGACTGTCGCTGCTGCTCCACATGGAACAGCTCGTGGCCGATGAGCGCGATGCCGGCGGGAGTGTCGGGGCTGTCTGCCCGGCGGGTGAGGTGGACGGTCTGGTTGATAGTGACCGCCTTCTGCCCGGACGCGCCGAAGATGAGACCGAAGAGGGAGCCTCGCACTATCTTCGCGCGCCGCAGCGAGGGCTCGTAGTACCAGGGCCGCAGGCGGGTTATGGCGTGCTCGGGAATGGTGACGCGGCAGGACATGGCAACTCCATGCGAGGAGCTGCACCGAATTGTACGCCGTCGGCCGGCCCGCCACATCGGGGCAGGCCGACAGCGAAAAGCGAGGTCTACCCCTCGGCCAGCAGGGCGGGGTCGGGTCGGAAGACGCACTCGCGGCAGACGGACTCCGGGAGGAGCTTCCAACGGATCATCAGGTTGAACGCGAAGCAGCCGGCGCAGAAGGCAAGGAAAGCCTCCAGGCTTGCGAAGAGCAGAAGAATGCCCAGCAGGACATTTGCGGCGGTCGTAAGCCCGAAGCCGAAGTGCAGGACCGTCACCGTCGCCGTGAACACGAGTCCGATGCCCTGGGCGAAGCGTTTGGGCGGGCCGGGCACCGGCCGCTCGGGGATCTTGAAAAACGGGACGATCACCCTCGTGGCCAGCAGGCTGGCGGGGCTGAAGCGCGGGCCGGAGGCGACCCGGGCAAGGAAGCCGTAGGTCATGATAAACAGCACCCACGTCTGGTCGAAGACTAGCACGGCCGCGGCCATCAAGATGACCATCCCCGCAACCATGCGGGCTGCCACATCGTTGGCCGGGTTTGGAAAGCTGAATAGTGACTTGAACGATGACATTTCTCGGCGAATCTCCTTGCGGGATTGGACAAAAAACAAAAAGCCCTCGACATCGGGTGGCGAGGGCAATGGTTCCGGTTGTGTTCATCGGGCGCGACAAGCGCCCAGGCGTCAGGCGCGCGTCACCGAAGAGCCGGAGCCTCCCTCTTTGGACAGCATGTACACGCGCAGACCAGTGAAATGAACATGTTGCGTTCAGAATACCACCGACGATTTTCGTTGTCAAAGCAGGCGGGGACGCAACACCAGGGCGATATCTTGCCTTTGCCGCCTTCGGTCAGGTATAACATCCGCGTTGTGCAGGAGTCGCGCCGTCCAACGAAAGCATCGCCGGAAGGAAGTCCAAACACATGAGAGCAGCCTGGATCGATAGCCCGAAGCAGTGGAAGATACGCACGGACGCGCCCGAGCCCGTCCTGCGCGACGGCAATATCATCGTGAAGCTTGAGCGATGGTCGGTCTGCGGGAGCGACATCCGCAACGAGTTCGGGCCGATCCACCCGGAACACCGCTACCCGATCAAATTAGGAAAGCCTGGCCACGAGTGCGCCGGCGTGGTGGTGGAGACGAAGTCCCTCAAGTTCAAGGTGGGCCAGCGCGTCATTGTTATCCCCACACCGGACGGAGTCGGCGGCTTCGTGGACTACATCGAGGCGCTGCCGGACCGCACAGCCCTGCTCCCGGATGAGGGCGACCTGACAGGCTGGCTGATGTGCCAGCCATCCGGGACGGTGCTGTACGCGGTCCAGCGCATCGGGACGATCATCGGCAAGAGCGTGCTTGTGATAGGGCAGGGCGCGATAGGCCAGTCGTTCACCGCCATCTGCTCGCGCCTGGGAGCGAAACAGGTCATCGCCGCCGACCTCTATGACTACCGGCTGGAACGCTCGAAAAAATTCGGTGCAACCCACACTGTCAACGCGTCCAAGGAAGACATGGACAAGTGCGTCAGGGAGCTTACCGGCGGCCGGATGCCGGACATCGTCGTCGAGGCCGCGGGGTACCCGGAGACGCTGAATGCCTCCATCCGCCTTGTGGGCAAGTTCGGGCGCATCATGATGTTCGGCGTGCAGGAGGGCGGTGCAGGTCACCACATCAAGGTGGACACCCACCCCCTGATGAACAACGAGGCGACGATTATCCCGGCGGCGGCGGCGCGGAGCGGGGATCCCATCGGCCACATCGAGACGATGATCCAGCTGCGGCGGCGCGGCTGGTGGGACCCGGCGGAGATGATCACCCATCACATGAAGTTCAACGACATCCAGAAGGCCTTCGAGATGTACGAGCGCCGCGAGGACAACATGATCAAAGTGGTCATGAGCTAGGGCTGGGACAAGTGGTATAGTGTGTCTTGGGGTCATTCGCCGGCAAGCGGAACCTTGAGGAGGTGTGTGAAGCGATGGAGAAACGGATTACTGTAGACTCGCGAATTCAACATGGGCGGCCTGTGATAACGGGGACAAGGGTACCTGTAACCAGAGTTTTGGGAGAGCTTGCCAGCGGGAAATCGGTTGACGAGATTATGAAGGAGTATGTCCTTGCCAGAGAGGACATTCAGGCGGCCATAAGGTACGCTGCGGAACTAGTTGAGTTGGAACAACACCACCCTCTCCCAACATCCGGTGGGTAGACCTTGGACTTCCTGGTAGACGAAGACCTGTCTTGGCATGCACGGGACTTCTTGCGAGAGCGGGGTCATTATGCTGTTCATGTGGTTGACGTTGGGCTACGTTCGATGCCTGATGAATCCATAGCCGATTACGCGAAGGCCCAGCGGCTACGTATCGTCACCGCTGACAAGGGCTTCACGGACATTCGCAATTACCCGCCAGCCGACTACTTCGGAATAGTGGTCCTCCGAGCGAACACGGAATATGAAAGCACGGATTTCTACATTGGATTGCTGGACGCCTTGTTAGGCCACGAGGAGCTGGTAGCGCAGCTTAGCGGGAAGCTGGCGATAGTCAGCTCATCCGGCATTCGAATCCGCACGAAGTGACAAACATGAAAATTCTGCTTACATCCGCCTACACCACCCTTGCGCAGTACCTGGCGGACTCGCTGGCCGGCGAGCACGAAATCACCATGACGCATATCGCGCCGGTGAAGACGAAGCACCGGTTCGTGCAGGCGGAGCTGGGCCACGACAAGGACACGAACGAGCTCGTGCGCGGCATGGATGCGATCATACACACGGGCAAGGTTGACCCGAAATGGAGCGACTCCGAGAAGCTCGACTACCAGACGCGGCGGCTCTACAACCTGCTGTGGGCAGCCTCCGAGGAGAAGGTCGCGAAGTTTATCTACCTGGGCTCACTTCGCGTGATGTTCACATACCCTGAAGAGTACATCGTCACCGAGCGATGGAAGCCGTCGATGTCCACGGATGTCCCCGTCCTCTGCCACCGGCTGGGCGAGTACACCTGCCGCGAGTTCGCGCGGGAGCACAAGATCAACGCGGTCTGCCTCCGGCTCGGGGACCTGGTCTTCGACCCCGCGAAGGTGGACTACCCCAAGACTGCGCTGTACCTGGACGACATGCTCCAGTCGGTGCAGAAGTCACTGACGGCAAAGCTGCCCACGTGGGCGCTGTTCCACATCCAGTCGCAAATGCCCGACCAGCGGTTCATCACCACCGAAGCGCAGCAGACCCTCGGCTTCGTCCCGGCGAGGCGCTAGGCCGCCATGAAAGTGCTGTTACTGGGCTCGAACGGCTTCATGGGACCGCACGTCATCAAGGCGCTGCGCGGTCTCCACGACCTCTCTCCCACGGACGTGAGGCCGCCGCCGCCGGAGTTCTCGTACGAATGGGAGAAGGTGGACGTTACCGACGCCGGGCAGGTGGCGGACGCCGCACAGGGTATGGACTCGATCGTCTACCTCGCGGTACTGCGCCATGATCCCGCGACGGCGTTCGCGGTAAACACGATCGGCACGTACAACATGATGGCCGCCGCGGTGCAGCACGGCATAAAGCGTATCGTCAACACGGGTCCGCAGTCCGTTGTGACCGGCATGGACGAATGGCTCGACCATGCCATCAACCCGGACTCGCCCGTGCATTCCGACACCAGGGTCTACGGCACCAGCAAGGCGCTCGGCCACGAGATCGCGCGCATCTTTACCGAGAACCATGACCTGTACGTGACCACGTTCCTGTACTCGCACTTCCGGGGCACGACGCCTCGCCATGAGGACCCCACCTTCTGGAAGCCGTTCACCGTGGCGCGGGAAGACGCGTCTGAGCTAATACGGCTGGCGCTGGAGATACCGCTCGAACGGCTGCCTTCGCGATTCGAATCGTACTTCCCGATGGCGGACGTCCCGCACGGCCAGTACTTGAGCGATAAGGCCAAGCGAGTCTTCGGCTGGCAGCCGAAGGTTTCGTTCGAGGAGTTCTGGAAGAGGCCCACGCAATGAACGTACTTATACTCGGCGGCAACGGCTACCTGGGTCCGCACGTCGTCAGGGCGCTGAAGGGCAAGCACAACCTCAGGGTGACGGATATCAAGCCGCCGCCGGAGGGGGAAAAGTACGACTGGGAGCGGCTGGACGTGTCCGACCTGGACGCGGTGGTCCGTGCCGCCGAGGGCATGGACGCGATTATCAACCTGTCCGTCCTGCGCCACGACCGGAAGTTGGCTTTTGATGTGAGCACCCGGGGCTCATACAACATGATGGCCGCGGCGGTGCAGCACGGGATACGTAGAGTGATCAACACAGGCCCGCATTTCACCATTACCGGGGCCACGTACGAGCGGTTCGACCACGAGATCGGCCCCGATGTGCCGCCGCAGCCCGGCACCATCCTGTACGCGCTCACGAAGTCGCTCGGCCACGAAGTCACGCGCATCTTCACGGAAAACCACGATATCTACGTGATGATGCTACTGTTCTACCACTTCCGCTATATGTACAACCGGCCTGACGACGAGCGGCAGTTCAAGCCGTTCACCGTTACGTGGGACGACGCAGGCGCGATCTTCCCCCTGGCTCTCGAATACCCGCTCGAGAAGCTACCTTCCAGGTTCGAGAGCTTCTTCGTATTCGCGGACATGCCTCAGCGCCAGTTCCTGAACGACAAGGCAAAGCGCGTCTTCGGCTGGCAGCCGACGTACAACTTTGAGAGCTTCTGGAAGCGGGGGTAGAAATTACGAAATACGAATTAGGAGCCGGATCGCAAATTCGTAATGCGTAACTTTCTCTCACTCCGGCTTCCAGGACTCGATGCGGACGCGCTGGGTGGGGGCGGGGGGATTGGTGAGGCCGGGCGATTGGGCCAGGTAGGCGGTCAGCGTGACATCCTCCACGCGGGCCGTAACGATGAAGTCGGTGCCGGCCTGAACGTAGAGCCACGTTGCATCCTCGCTCCCGGGGGCGAAAGGTCGCGAGTCGATAGCCGAGGCGCCCGTGTTAGTGAACACCACGGTGTACGCTCCCCCAGCCGCCAGCGGCCCCGCCATGAGCGCGCCCGGCCCCACGGCGTCAGAGCTTGTCGCCACCAGAGTCCTGCTAGCGCCTTCCCCTCTGTACAGGTCTAGACTCCAGTCAGCATTACCAGTGAACGCCCAGTTGACGCGAATCATGCTGCCGGGTCGCACTTCGCGCAGCACAAAATCGTGCGACTGCCACGCCGCGAGCGCGCCGACCTGCGGGTCGACGTAGTCGTACGTTGGCGTTGAAGTAGCCGCTACTCTCCTGATCTCCACCGCGGCGGTGAAGTCGCCGACTGAAACGGTGGACGTCGATACGGCCTGCGCAGGGGCGGGCCCGGTGATGAGGCGGCCCGCCGTGGTGTTGACGGCCGCGTCCGCCGCGTACATGGCGGCGAGGGTATCCAGGTCGTTCGCCCCCGCGCCCGCCACCGTGGCCGCCCGCTGAAGCATCGCGAATACTACGAGCGTGCCTATTGCGATGATGGCTATCACAATCGGCATCACAAGGCCGGACTCGGATGCGAGCGCCCTCCCGGCGCGCCGGGCGCTCACTGCGGCCACTCCGCGAAAACGACGAGGTCGTCGATATGCACGGTCGCGCCGCCGGTCAGCGCGGCCTCAATGCGGATGACCGCTGGCCCGGAGATAGGGTCAGGGAGGATAAGCTCGACCGGTGCCCCGGTGTTCGCCAAGAAGATAGAGCCGCGGGGGAGATCGCCCTGGGTTACGATGAGCCTCGCGTGATCACCCGCTTGCATGTTCTCGAGCGTTGCCGAGAGGCGGACGATGAGCTTCGTTCGGTAGGGCGCTGTAACCTCGCGCTTGGCCCATGGCGGCTCTCCGGCGGCAGCCAGTCGCAAGTGCGCCGTCCTGACCCCTTCCGCCGGGCGGACTTCCGCGCCGGTGGGGGCTAGCGTCCAATTGCCGTCCCACCCCGCTCCTCCGGACGCACCTGAGGATTCGAAGTCGTCGCGCGCCAGGCGGATGGGCGGCGGCGCAGGTGCCGCTGCGTCCGGCCGCATCTTGATGCGCAGGGCGGAAACGTACGAGACCGGCGCCTTGAGCGAGTCCGCCGTCGAAGTGGCGACGGCTACGATCTCGTTGCCGTCAGCGCGGATATGGACGTCGGTCACCGCAGCGATGCTGCCCGCCACGCGGTCCACCGAGGGATCGCCGCCGTTTCGGAGCTGGCGGCGCATGAGCGTTGCTGTGGAGGTCGTGTAGAAGTACGTAACTGCGTACTGGTTCGGTGGGGCGGCTACGTAGTCTGTCCAGCGAAATGTCCCATATGTGAGGCCGCTGCCGGGGGTGAAGGTGCGGGCCTGGCGCGCGTCCTCTGAGATTGCGCGGACGGCGGCCCGGGAGCGATTTGCGACCGTGACCGTTGCGGTCCATTCGGCCGGGATATAGACGAGATGTCTCACTATTCCGAGCAACGGCAGGACCAGGAGGCCTACAATGGCCAGCCCCGCGAGGACTTCGATCATGGTGATGCCTGAGCTGTCGCTGAGCGGGCGCAGGCGCATCTATGGCGCCTGCAGGACTTTGTGCGTGGTGATTCGCAGGAGGGAGCCCGTCGCGTCTGTAACGACGATAGTCCGCTGCTCTACAGGGGCGGTCGTTGTTGTGGAGAGCACGCTTACGGACAGGATGCCTTCCGGCTCGCCGGTTGGGGCGGTCCTCAGGGCTGCCTGCGAGACCGTCCCGGAGGCCAGGTAGTCCTCAATGTGCGTGGTGGCGGCGTTGGCGGCTGCTGCCTGCTGCTGGATCGACCTTCCTGTCTTCATTGCGACGGAAAGCCCGGCCAGGAGTCCTGTTACCACGAGCCCCAGCAGCGTGACGGCCAGGACCGTCTCGATCAGGCTGAAACCGCGCTGGTCGCGGCCTATTGAGGTCAGGAAGAGCATGTGAAAAGTCTAACAGATTTCTTACGGTGTGTACCGGGCCATGGTCTCTCTCTCGGTGATGAGTGCAGAGGTAGTCTGGTCTAACCGGGAGGAGATTGTTTCCGCCATGGCCTTCATGATCTTCACCCCCAGGTCGGGGTGCGTATCCAGAGCGCGCCTGAGGGTAACGCCGTCGATCTTGAGCAGGATTGTCTCCCCCCACGAGACGGCTGAATGCGTGTACTTGTGCGGTGGCACAATTGCGGACCATCCAACGACGTCGCCGGGCCCGCATATGGCGACTGTGGTGCGCCGCGGCGCCTTTCCAGCCGGCGCCCGGATGGACTTTTGCAGCGCTACCTGGCCGGAGGTGACTACATAGAGGTGCGGCGCATCGCGGCCTTCCGTGAAGAGAGGTGCGTCCTGGTCTATCGCCAGCTCCGAGCACAGGGTGCTGATTCTCGCCAGATCGTCCTCTGAGAGGTCCTTGAAGATCCGGCAGTCTCGCAATGGGAATCCGTTTGCCGACGTTGGAGTTACCTGCGTGGCCATCTGCTTCCACCTCCGTAACACGCCGCCGCGGTCGCCGCCGGAATCGTCTTGCCTGAACAACTGGAGAATACTTTCCTGAAGCGCGCGTGTCAACATTGTACATGTACTCACAATCAGTCGCTCGACCCTTTCCTGTGGATGGCACGACGAAAGAGTTAGGCGGTCTTTTATCCTATGCTGGAAGATATGCGACAAATGGACAAACGGTTGCGAAAAACATCACACTGTTGACAATATGTAGGGGATATGTAACAAATTGTTCAGGTCGGGTAAAAAGGCTTCGGACCAGGAGGGACGGCCGTGTACAGAAAGGTGCTGGTGCCGCTTGACGGGACGCGCGAATCTGAAAAGATTATTCCGATTCTGAAACGCGACCTGACGCCGGAGACAGAGGTCATACTGTTGCAAGTAGTAAGACCCGTGAAGACACAGATGGAGGGAGGCCAGATTGTGCTGGGCTCCCAGAGCGAAGAGGCCGCCTCCCAGGAGGCCGCTGCCTGTCTCCGCTCACTCGCGCAGGAGCACTTCCGTGAAGGTCCCGCGTATCGTTGGGAGGCAACGGTGGCGGAGTCCTCCTCGCAGGGAATTATTCGCGTTGCTGAGCGCGAAAAAGTCGACCTTATCGCCCTCTACGTCCGAGACTGTAGCGGGATTGCGAAGATCGTAAAGGGCAATACGTCAAGGGCCGTTGTGCGGAAGTCCAAGGTGCCGGTGCGCGTGTTCGGACCGGATGTGCCTGCGCCTGCTGAGGTGGTGACGGCGCAGCCCTTGGAAATTGCGGAGGCTATGGTGGCCGAGGCAGTGGTCCATCCGGAGGCGGCCGTCTACGAAGGCCTGATGGCGGAACTCTCCGGCATGGAGGACGCGGCCTGCTACCGGGAGTCGGCGCGATCCCGGACGGCGGAGACTCCGGTCTCGGAGGACGACATGCTCCAGGAGCTTCGCCAGGGCGATATATTCAGATCGCTGACGCCTGAGCAGGCGCGTTTCGTTGCCTCACTCGGCAAGGTGATAACGATAGGTGAAGGGGATAATGTCGGAGAACCGGACAAGGGGCCGGCTACCCTCTACATCATTCTCAAGGGCGAGGCAGATCTCATGTTCCACTCGCCGCTGGGCAGCATACCTGTCAGGGTTGTCGGGCCTGGGGATACCTTCCCACTTGCCGCGATCCTCGGGGAGGGCGTCCTGATAACAACGGGCGTAGCGCTGACAGATATCACCGCTCTCGCCATCCCGGCCAAAGATATGGCGGCCCTGCTTGAGCGCAGGGCAGATATAGGGATGAGCGTCTATCGCTCGGCAGCGCAGGTATTTGCCCGGCGGTACACCTCAACCCTCACACATCTTGGCGTGGCTGCTGAAAGGGAGCTTCGCGGCGTCATGGCCGCAACCGCGGACTGAACGGGACTTCTGACCAGACCGGATTCTGCTACACTCTTTCCCTGTTGCCGGCAATGTTTGAATCCGGGGAGAGAGATGAATCCAATTCGTGAGGCTCTTGGTTTTGGCAGGGCAGGCGGGCTGCCTGCAGGGGAAAGCGGGGGCAAGTCTCGATGGCTGGTCGTGGGGCTGGGCAACCCCGGGGCCGAGTATGCCGAGACGCGGCACAATGTCGGCTTCTGGTGCGTGGACCTGCTCGCGAAGCAGCACTCGATAGGCCTCAACAAGAAGCAGCGGTTCGCTCTGGTGGGCGTTGGTGATATAGCGGGGTGCGAGGCCGTCCTGGCGAAGCCGAAGACCTATATGAATAACAGCGGGCAGGCGGTGACTTCGCTTGTCTCGCAGTACCGTGTGAAGCCGGCGAACATACTCGTTGTCTACGATGAAATGAGCCTGCCGACAGGCAAGATACGCGTCCGCCCGGGGGGCAGTTCGGCGGGCCACAACGGCATCAAGTCCATCATTGCTGCGCTGGGCACGGAAGAGTTTCCGCGGATACGCATCGGCATCGGGCAGCCGGAGGGCGGCGGCAATATCCACCATGTCCTCGGGCGGATGCCGGCCGAGGAGCGCAAGGTGGCCGACGAGGCGGTGCTACGGGCTATCGAAGCGGTGGAGTCTATCCTCTCGGAAGGGATAGACAAAGCGATGAACAAGTACAACTAGGGGTTCTGAGTGCTGGGTGCTGGTTTTCGGATCGGACCCAGCACCTAGCACCCAACACCCGTCTACGGAATTTCCCCCGGCGTGTAGAGCTCTGCCGACTTGTGGATCTCCTGGCTGCGGCCCTCGCCGCCAACGATCAGCACCTTGCCGTCATTGAGCAGCGTGGCGGAGTGGTCACGCCTGTCCTGCACCAGCTTGCCGGATGGGAACCAGCTGGTCGTTTCCGGGTCGAACAGATATGTCTTGGTATTTGTTCCACCGCCGACGATGAGCAGTTTGCCGTCGTTCAGCACTGTCAGGGTCATGCCCACGCGGGACTCCGGGAGGCCCTCGCCGATCGTCCATGTCTGGTCGACCGGGTCATACACCTCTACCTGAGAGACTGCGCCCTGCGAGCTGAAGCCGCCGACGAGCATCACCGAGCCATCCTCGAGTGTCGTCATCGACGCGTTGGAAATCGTCTGGGACAGGCGGCCGGCCTCGCTCCACTGGTTCGTCGCCGGGTCAAATACCTCAGTCATGTCCGACGCCCCACCGGCGACCAGGATCTTGCCGTCGCCCATGACCACGGCGGAGTGCGTTGACCGTGGTCCACCCATCGCGCCTGTAGTCGCCCACTGGCCTGTCGCGGGGTCATATATCTCGGCTGTGTTGAGCCTGCCGTTGTTATTCTCGCCGCCGGAGGCGAGGACTCTTCCGTCGTTAAGCACAGTGAGAACGTGGCCCCAGCGCGGCGTGGACATGCTGGGACCGGTGGTCCACTGGCCTGTCGCGGGGTCATAGATCTGTGTGGTCTCGTAATAGACTACCGTCCGGCCGGATTCGCCGTCGCGCACGTCCCGCCCGCCGACTGCCAGCACCTTGCCGTCCGGCAGGAGGGTAGCCTTGTGGCCGCCGCGGGAGTCCAGCATATCCGCGGCCTTTGTCCATTGCCGGGTATCGGGGTCGTACAGCTCAGAGCCGGCCTTGTAATAGACAAGGCCCGAAGGGTTGGATGCAGTCTTGGCCGTGCGGTCCCTGCCGCCGGAGACCAGCACCCTGCCGTCGTTCAGCTTCATTGCCGCATGCTCCGCGCGCTGCTCCACGAGGCCGGCAACCTGCTCCCAGTTGCCTATGTAAGGCTCAGCCGTCCACACACCTGTCGCCGGATCGTATAGCTCAATCGAAGCGAACGGTCCGGTATCGTCGGCGCCGCCCGTGACCAGCACACGGCCGTCCTTTAGCAGCGTGGCCGAGTGTGAGAAGCGCCCCTGGTCCATGTTTCCGGCAGGCGTCCACCGGCCGGTTGCCGGGTCCCACATCTCGGCAGAGCTCTCGGGATCGCCTTCAGTCGGCCCGCCGCCGGCAACAATGACTCGCCCGTCGTTAAGCAGGGTAGCAGTATGGTCAAGGCGAAGAGAGTCCATCTCTCCGCTCATCGTGAAGGTGTTTGCAACGGGGTCGAATATCTCAGACGAGCCGATTGTCTGGTCGCCGCCGCTCAGCAGCACCCTGCCGTCCTGCAGGACTGTGGCCCGGTGCCCCACGCGCTCAGCCTGCATGGGTCCGACGGCCGTCCACTGGCCGGGTGCGGGGTCGTAGACCTCAGCCGTATTCAGCGGGGTGCCGACCGAGTTGGCGCCCCCTGTGACAAGGACGCGGCCATCGTTCAACAGCACGGCGCGATGGCCGCCGCGCTCGATCGACATCTTGGCGGCCTCGGTCCACCTGCCGTCCGTTGGGTTGAATATCTCCGCAGAGTCCGTGGGCCGGTTCGTTGCGCCGCTCCCGCCAGCCACCAGAACGTTGCCGTTTGGCAGAAGCGTGGCGGTGTGCAGAGACCGCACGACGTTCATGCGGCGGGCCTGCGTCCACTTGTTGTTAGCGGGGTCGTATATCTCTGCGGTGTTTGTGTTTTCAGTCTCACCGCGCCCGCCCGTGTATAGAATCCTGCCGTCTTGCAGCCGTGTCTCCGTGGGGAAGGCTCGGGAGGCGGACATTCGCGGCATCGTGGTCCAGATGTCCGTCGCCGGGTCATACGCCTCGACGAGCGGGAACGGGCCGATCACACCGGAGCCCGCGACAACCAGGACCCTGCCGTCGTCCAGCAGCGTAGCCGCGTGCGCCTGGCGGGCGTCGTTCATGTTGTGGCGGCTGGTGTTCGTGACGTTAATCGGCACGTTGCGGGTGCGTATGGGCGTGATGCTTGCCCCCGGCGTTCCCGGAGTCACCACCGGCGTCGTGGCGGGCTCCCTCGAATTGAGGCTGCAAGCCACGATGATGGCGGTAGCTACCACGGTGCCACGTAATGCGAAGTCCTTTGGCGTCCATTTCTTCAGCATGCTCTGTTTCTCGCGCGTCTCTGGAGTGTTGGTCCGGCATTCGCCGGCGGGCCGGCGGCCCGTGTAATTAAGGGAACGCCGTAGGCGGCAATTCGTTTATGATTGCCATCTACCATGTGGTATGCGTGCGGGAGGGCGGAAGGTATTTAACGCAATCGCCGCGGGGGACAGCCCATGGTAGCGATCCCGTAAAAAGGGGTATCAAAGATTTGTCCGATTGTAGCATCGGCCCTATGGAGCGTCAAACAGAGCGTCTTGCGTAATTCCGCATAGCTCCTAATCTCAATGAAGGTGCCACATATGGGCGAACGTGTGTGTCAAAACCCAAGAGGTAGTGGTATAATGCGAAAAGCCCACGCTTACGCCAATAAGTGTGGGCTACCAGAAGAAGGTTTATGAAGTTGTCCGAACAACCAACATCATACGCCATAGCGGAGCTTTGTGTCAACGGCAAGCCCCCGTCGTGTCTTTGCTCAGTGATATTGTCAGTAGGTAACTGCTCAGTGAATATGTCAGTCCATGAGAGGACTACATTTGACCGAGCGAGAAGCGAAGAGAGCACAGATACTGAACCTTGTTCTGGAGGGGCGTTGCGAGGCAAGTAAGGCCGCTGAGCTGATGGGTGTCAGCGAGCGACATGTGT
>VGZY01000042.1 GCA_016872355.1 SAR202 cluster bacterium
CAAGACTTGCTTTTGAGACATCGATACCGATAAATGTACTCTGACTGGCCATGATGTCCCTTTCTGTCCCTACCTTGCGGAAGCGAGCTGTCACTAATGACGCTCAGGCAACTGTTCGGGATCTGTAAGGTGATTTGCGCGGCGGCCTCGCTGAAGGACGGTCTCGACAATGTCGGACCAAGGCCTGATCGGCCTGCCGCGCTATCTCACATTTTATACATCAGCCAGTCTCTTTTTATCTTACAAGGCCGTTAGACCGAGATTCGCATGCTCGGAAATCGAATTAGTTGATGCAGGTGGTCCCCGTACCTGCCCGGCTGTTCGGCTGTTTGCTTTGTTCCTCTCCCGTCGACCGCGCGGCGGACAGGAGAGATGGTCCCGATTCCATCGGGACCGATGAGGGCGGATAACCTCTTCACGGGCTTAACAACCCGGAATTCCGCAGCACGCTGGGACCTTCGTCTCCAGGTGGCAGCCCTGCAACCAGCCTCCGCGCCGCCAGCCGCTTGATCCCGGGAAGCTCGGATACAATACTCCCCCTGTCCTTCCCAACGTATTCGATCACCATCCCCGGCGGTATTTCCACCAGGTGGTTGAAGACTGCCATCGCCGATTCCGCGCTCAGTCCGCCCTCCCGCAAAAGCTCGGCCCGCTGGTCCGCCAGCACCGGCGTCTTCAGTACGGCGATCCACTGCAACAGGTAGCCCAGCAGGTGCTCGGCACGCTCTGCGCCGCGCGCCCAGGCGTCCACCTGGCTATCGATGACGGTGCGCATAACGGGCATGTCCGGATACGCTGAGTACCTCGTCCCTGTCCGCTCTTACACCACCGCCCAGAAGGCGCGCTCGAACTGCTGGGCCTGTGCTTCAAGCAGCCCGCTCAGCTCGTGCGAACGAGGCGCAACGGTCAGCGCGGGACTGACGACGTCCTGCCTCAGGTGGCCCAGCTCGTGCACGAGCGTGTTGAGCACTTTCGGGACAGGGCGCTCGGCGTCGACGACAACTTACACCTTCTCGAACCCGCGGGTCTTGTAGCCAAGCGCCGACTGCTTGATCTTCTCCCTCGCCGCCAGCACGCCCGGATAGTCCAGAGTATCGCTGATCGCAAAAACGTCGTTGAACTCAGCGTCCACCCATGCCCTGAACGCCTCGTGAGAGAGTAGCAGCGGGACGGCGCGCTCATCTTCCATCGTCCTGCCCGTCAGCGCGTAGTACCCCGCATCCGCGGCATCAACGATCTCCGACACCGCGTTGTCCCGGCCGCCGTCCACTGCCTTGACGCGCATCTCCATAAGCCCCGCAATCGCCTCCAGCCGGACCCTGATCGATTCGTCGTCATAGCTGCTGGGTGTCGAGTTTGGGCGAGCGGACGCGCCCCACAAGAAGACCTTGCTGTAAGAGTTGTCGGTCTCGTCCGCCTCGCGCACCGCGTTGCCAGGGTCTATTACCATCGTTAGCGTGTGCAGGCCGTTGGGGATTGTTCTGCCGGTCGTCAGGCCGGGCCAGTCCTCCTGCCATACCACCGACCACCCGTCCGTCGTCCCCGTGAACTTGAACGTCTTTACGAGCGCCCCATCCAGGTACAGGTCGACCGCGAAGCCGCCCGGCACGTCGACGGTGCTGAGATTGCTTGCCAGCACATCCACAAACACTTTGTTTCCCGGGAACAGCGCGCTATCGAGAAACGTGCCGCGCTCTGCCGAGGCGATGATCGGGCCGTCCCAACCGTGCACCCAGCCAGGCGCGAGGTTCGGCATGGTCAGAGGGGCCGGCGCCACCGGAGCTCGTACCTCGACCTGCGCCGTCGATGCCGTTGCGACTGCTCGCCCGTCCTCGCGACGGAGGAACGTGGCGGTGTATGAGTTATTCTCCTCGTCGCTCTCTTCGATCGTATTGTCCGGGTCGATGATCACCGTCAGCGTGTGTTCCCCCGCTGGGATATCCCGCCCTTCTAGGAATGCGCTCCAGTCAAGCGAGCCGGCAGGCGAGATCGAAGGCAGCCCCGGCAGCCACTGGGTGCCCAGATCCTCGCCGTTCAGCAGGAGCCTCACAGCCACCTCCGAGGCAGTGCTGACGCCGCCCGCGTTCCGGACCCCGGACCTGACCGAAAGCCGAGGCCCCACAACAATGTCCAGCGGCGCTCCCCAGCCGGATAGCGCATGCGGCTCAAGGTCCGGCAGCCGCGCCGCCTTTTGAAGCTGCTCGAACGACGCCTGCGGGGCCGCCAGCAGCGGCGTCTTGCCCGCTTAAGCAGAGCTCATGTCGAGCCTGGATGGGGGCACAGTGTCGGGCTGCCCAATGCCCACAATTTTGCTGTGTTCGCCTCCCTCCGGCAGAGGCGATGCAGCAGCGCCCGCCGAGGCTGCGCTGTCGACGACAGGCGCTACGGGTGGGTGAACGAAAAACACGTACGTGTTTGTCACATTGTACGCAGAAGCGGCGTCCGCGGCAGGTGTTTCTAATGGGACGGTACGTAATGCGGCGGCGGTTGGGGTGGCGCAACCGGCAGCGGCAACGGCCGCGCACGCAGCGGCGACGACGATGAGGCGCGATGTGCCGCCGTTGAGGAGGCGGGAGAGGCGACGTCCGTACATAGGGGCTCCCGGAGCAGGTATCTACGTACGGTTTTCTATCACCCTGATGCGTTACGCTTCAGTTACATGCGGGCCGAAACGGCATTACAGACCCGTTACAACAAGAAGGGGCCCGGTCCTGTTCGGACCGGACCCCTTTTCTCATCGTTTCAACGACCGTCTTTCGCTGACTTTAGCCGTCTGTTACTGCCAGTATTCGGCGTCCAGGAAGCTGACTGACTTGTACTTCTTCGATTTGTTGCCCGTGTGGTGCACGTTGTCGATGCCGTCTTCGAAGTAGTAGGCGTCTGTGAAGCCGCCGAAGCCCGTGGGGGCGTGGTTCCTGGGCACGTTCCTGAAGTTGTTGCGCTTCAAGGCTATGCCGCGGGTGATGCCCGTGTAGGCCAGGCCGTTGATGTTGTACTTCTCGGTCGCAGTGATCGCGAAGATCTCCCTGCCGATTGCGGTCCTCTCCGGGCTGAACTGCCCGTAGGTGCGGCCCTTGGTCCAGAGGTCCTGGAGCTTCTGCAGGTTTCCGCTCACGTCGATCGGATAGGTGTTCTCCTTCGCGGGAGGCTGGTACAGCGGGCTGGGGCCATCCGGCGCCATGCCTCCGCGGCCCCTGGACTGGTAGTACTCACCGACGGACGGGCCGAGCGGGTGGCCCTTGACGAGCGGGACGAGGCGCGTCCACTCGACCTGCCACGGGTTTACGCCGTAGAAGTCCGTGCTCATGCCGAAGTACTGCTTATTCTTCTCCGCCGCGGTGAAGGCGCGGATGCCCTCTCTTATAGCCAAGCGGATGCCGATGTCCTTCCAGTCCTTCTGGAGCAGGTTGGCTATCGGGTACAGCACCCTGTCCGACTCGAGGTAAAGGCTCAGGGCGCCCTTGCCGTCCTTGCGGTCTACGTAACCGTCGCCGTCCTTGTCTGTATAGCCGAGATAGGCCAGCATCTGCTTGGCGCGGGCGATGTCATGCCCAACGTCAAGGAACTGGTACTCAGTACCCGGGAAGTACGCGGTCGAGGGATGCGGGACCCAGTTCTGCGGGGTGCCGAGGCCGCCCATCACCGTCTCGTTGGTTGCCGCGCGGTTCCAGCCGAGTGACAGTATCGTGCGGAACTCGCGAGTGCGGAGCAGCTGGCCTAGCTCTGCGTCCTCGCTAAACTCCTGGTTGATCGAAAGGTTGGAGTCTGCGCCGGCCGGGGCGCGATAGATGTACAGGGAGTAGTCGCCCTTCTCCATGTTGGCCAGATACAGGGGCAGCTCAGAGAGAATCAGGTCCGCGCTGTTCATCTCAGACTCGCCGTTCATACTGCGGAACGCGGCCACCTCGCGGCTCTCCACCATGAACGACTGGACCCCATCCAGGTAGGGGAGCTGGTTGCCGTTGGGGTCCACGCCCGCGAAGTAGTGGTTTCTCACCATCACGTTCAGGGCGTAAGAGAGCGACTTGACGACGTAGGCGCCGGTGTACGGGCCGAACGGCTCGCCCTTGTAGATGTAATTGGGATCGTAAACAGTCGGGACCGGGATGGAGGGGATGCCGGTCATCGTGCGCTTCAGCTGCATCGTCTTCATCAGCTTCGTCCAGTCCGGCTGGCCGTGGAAGCGCATCAGCTGCTGGATGTCCTTCTCATCGCCGTACTTCGGGTGGAAGCGCTTGTACACGTGGGAAGCGGTATAATAGCACGGGTTGCCGCCGGAGCAGTTCTTCGTGCCAGAGAATACGGCCGCGCTCTTGGACTCGATGACGGTGTAGTTTGCCGTGTCGAATGTGAGGCGCCACGTGACGTCGTCGATAATCTCAAACTTGGGAGGGTTGCCGGTAACGTTGTCGATGAAGACGATCGGCAGCTTGGGAGTGTAGTCCTTGTTGAAGTTCAGCTCCTCCCAGGCGAAGCGGACATCCTCCATGGTGAGGGGATAACCGTCCGACCACCGCATTCCGCGCCGCATTGTGAAGGTGTACACACGGCCGTCCGCGCTAAGGTCGAAGCCCTTGCAGATATGGACCACGGGGTTGATGCCGTCGCCGTACCGGCCGTAGCAGGAGGAGGACGACATTGTCTGGTCATTCAGCGCGACGGATATGACGCGCATGGTGCCGCCATAAGCGCCTATCTCATCGTCCGCCGGAATGACGAGCACGTCTTCTGGAACCGGGAGGCGCTGCTCGAGAGGCAGGATCTTGCCCTGCTTCACGAGCTCAGCAGACTGGGGAGACTCGTTGAATGACGTTGGGTGGGGGCCGTCCCAGGTGTAGTCCGGGTACTCACCGGGCTGAAGCCGCTTGGCGACGTAGTCGCCCTGCGGATTGACCAGCGGCGGCATGACCGGGTAGTCTGCGCCGATAGCCGCCTGGGGGACGCTGCCGCTGGGCAGGTTTGGCGAGCTTTGCCCGCCGGAGCACGCGACTGCTCCCATGATGCCGACGGCAGACACTACGCCCACCGCTAACTTAAGTGCTCGGGACCAGGACCACATTTGTCTCATCCTATGGGGGACATCCAGAGTGCCGCCGACTTGAACGCCATGGAACCTAGTATAACATCCAACGCCATGACAAGATACCTAGTTCTTCGAGGTATCGAACTTTTGCCCAAACGCAACTTGGGCCGGGGGCCGAATAGCGCTCGGTTTACTCCATTACCCTGATTGTCGCCGTCATGCTGGGGTGGAATTCGCAGTGGTAGTTGAAAGTGCCGACTCTGGTGAAGCTGACATCGCCTGAGAGGTCGTTTTCATGTATAGGGCCGGTGGTGAAGGACTCATCGTCCGCGGTTGCCGTATGGGGGAGCTCGTCGCGGTTTCGGAAAGCCACGACGGAACCAACCTTAACGTTGAGCGTGGGCAGGACGCTGTCGATAATCGTTGCGGTGATCTGTCCGGCCTGCGGAGTCGGGGGCGGGAGGTCGACGGTGTTGTCGCACCCGGCCGTCACAATAGCCAAAATCGCGAAAACAAGGAGGAGTAGCTTTCTCAACAAACGGCTCCTTGCGAGGACGGCGCAACCGTCTTTCCGTACGCGGTACGGACCTGCTGGATTTTCGGATTATATGGTTACGCCGATTAGGTGTCAAGACAACTATATGCCATTCAGTCTTGACGGAAGCCACGGGCCAATCTACAGTACTAGATACGTATATTTTCACCGGTCGAACAAGACCAGACCCAGGAGATCCAAGTGCCTTTCGCTGTAAATCGTGGCCTGAAGGGCCTTCTGATCGCGATGCTCGTCCTCGTGTTTGTCGCCGGGTGCCGCGATGAGGGTCCGGACATCGCCGCCATGCTCCAGGAGAACGGGTACTACGTGACAAACGCTTCCCAGCAGAACGTCGTGTACGTCGGCGCCCAGGCCGCCCAGGGGGCAGACGTGAACGGCAGCAGGGTGGTGATTTACAAGTTCGGCACAATAGGCGGCAGGCAAGAGGGCGAGAAAGCCGTAAGCCGGATTATCACCGCCGGCTCGGGGTTCTGGCCCATGAACGTGCTGACGACGACGGAGGCCTACTTCGGCAAGGACCGTTACCTGGTAGTATACGGTGAGCACCCTGACCGTGACAGGATAAGGCAGCTCCTGGACTTGAGGATAGACTAACTCCCTACCCTGCCTTGCGGGCAGAGTAGATGATGTTGAAGGGCACGCGGCAGAAGCGGTCGTACTCTTTGTCCCACATATCTCCCGTATAAGGGGCCTCGCGATGCGAGGCCCCTTTCGCTTCCCTGTCCACCGGGTACGGCTCGATTATGCGCTCCACGGCAAAGCCCGCGGCTGCCAGCGAGACGAACATCTCGTCGATCGTGTGGAAGAACGTGAGCCCGCGATGGCCTCCCTCTTCCGGGTACTCTTCCCAGACCTCCACGGGCGGGTTGAAGTAGTCAGTTACGAATAAGGCGCCCTCCTCCTCGTCCCACTCGAACGCCCCCAGCGGATGGACGGTAGAAACAACGAGCCTCCCGCCCGGGCGGAGGACCCGACTGCACTCCCGCAGGCAGCCCGGCAGGTCCGGCAAGTACTCCCAGCCGTTGGCGGAGAGGACTATGTCGAACTGCGAATCCCGGAACATGGAGAGCTTCTCCATGTCGCCGCGAAGGAGGTGGACGGAGACGCGCTCTCGCTTGCAGAGGTCCCGCGCGAAGGAGACCTGGCCGGGGGAGATATCCATGGCGACGACGCTGCGCGCGCCCCATTTGGCCAGTACAACGGCGTTCTGGGCGGCGCCGCAGGCCAGCTCCAGCGCGTCCATGCCCGCCACGTCGCCGAGCAGGCGGTACTCTCGCTCCCCGGGGATGAGAGGGCCGTAGTGGATGTCTTCGAGGGAGATGCGGGCGCGGGACTGGTAAGGGCCGGACATGTGGTCCCAGCCGGTTTGTACAGCCTTCTTGATCTGGTCGTGGGACATGCGGTGTTTGTGGTGCCCCCAACGGAATTCGAATCCGTGTTGACGGCTTGAAAGGCCGTTGTCCTGGTCCACTAGACGATGGGGGCGAGAGGTGTGACGCTCTATTCTAACCCGTAGCTACGGAATCGGCAATCGCGAACAAAAGGGACCCCGAGCTCGGGGTCCCTTTTGTTCAGTCAAATGCCGCCGGCCTTCTACCGCCTGGTGCCCTGGAACATATCCTCGTATATCCGCTGGTCGTAGCACTGGTCCAGGTTCTTGTCGCCCTGGCGCAGGAGCCACTGCAAGCAGTTTTGCGGGCTGAGGTACCTGATGGTGGGCTGTTCCACTTTGAACTGGACCAGGTACCAGTTCGGGTGCTCGTAGTGGTAGCGGAACATGAAAGGCACCGGCAGGGGCTCCGTTGGGAAGTAACCTTCCATAACGAAGACATCGTCAATGGCGACGCCTTCCTGTCCTTCGACGCCGCCGGTGAAGCCGATGGTTGTTTCAGATATCGTGGGGTTGTAAAGCAGCACCGGCTCGAGCTCTTCGATACCTGTAAGGTCGGGCGCCGCCTCGATGTATTCCTTGTAAGACTGGGTAAACCGTTCAGCATTGATGCCGATTGTAAGGGCTCGGGACATCGTTGCATGAAACTCCGTGAAGTCGCCGCTCTCAACGGCTAGACGAAAGTCTTTGATCGTTTCCTGGGACATGGCGACCATCTCTTCGATGTACGGGAGCTGCTGGAACCAGGCGCCCGCGCCGACGTCCAGGCGGTTACTGTCTGTGAAAGACCATACCTTCCACTGCCCGCCTTCTTTTACCATGCGAGCTGTGAACGGGACGTCGGTGCCGCCCAGGTCCGTCACCTCGCCGCGGATGCGTGAGATGTAGTCCTGCTCCAGCGTGCGGTCCCTCCACGGGTCCATCTGGAAGGTAAGCGGCAGGCCGATAAGCTCAAGCGTTCGCTCAAACTGTGGGTACGTTTGCGAGGCACGGAAGTCGGCCGAGGTACCGGCGTACGCCTCATCGAGGCGGCGCTCGGCGAGCTTCAGTAGAAACTCGTTCGCGGCGTCGGCAGAGGTCTTCGTATCGACGGCGACCCATCCAAACAGGCCCGTCGTGCACGCGCTCACGAAAGCGACGATGCCGATGATAATCCTTAGTATCAGTTTCTTCAACGAGATCTTCATTTACCGGCAGTCTCCTGAATAGTTCAAAAATCGGTCACAAAAAGAGCGCTAAGGGTACAGGGCGAGCTGCCGGAGTCCTGCAGACTCCTCCAGGCCGAACATGAGGTTCATGTTCTGGACGGCCTGGCCGGCGGCGCCCTTCACAAGGTTGTCTATGCAGCTGATGACGATAAGCCGATTGGCGCGCGGGTCCAGCGTGGGGTACACCACGCAGGTGTTCGCGCCAAGGGTCTGCTTTGTCGCCGGCGGAGCGCCCGCCACCTGCACAAACCGCTCATTCTTATAGAACGAATTGTAGAGATCGCGGATATCGACCGCCGCCTTTTCACCCTGCCCCACTGAGCCGGGCCTGAGCTTTGCGTAGCACGTGGCAAGGATGCCGCGAGTCATTGGGACCAGGTGCGGCATGAAGGTGACATCCACCTTCGCGCCGGCGGAGACGGCCTGGAGGCCTTGCCTTATTTCCGGCATGTGGCGGTGGCCGTCCACGGAGTAGGCGCGGAAGTTCTCGTTAACCTCGGAAAAGAGGTAGCCGAGCTCGGCCTTTTGCCCAGCCCCTGAAACGCCGGACTTCGCGTCGATAATAACGTCCGGCTCGATGATCCCGGCCTTGATGGCCGGCGCGAGGGCCAGAATCGATGCCGTTGGGTAGCACCCCGGGTTGGCTACCAGAGCGGCTGAGGATATCTCCTTCCGGTTGAGTTCCGGCAGGCCGTAAACGGCCTCTTCCAGCCGCTCCGGGCAGGGGTGGTCCGCGTGGTACCACTCCTTGTATTCCTGCAGGCTCTTCAGGCGAAAGTCCGCGCTGATGTCAACCGCCTTCACGCCCTTGCCCAAGAACGACGCGATCTTCTGCGCGCTCGCCTGGTGAGGGAGGGCGGAGAAGACTACATCCACGCTACCGGTCACCTCTTCGGTGATCGTCATGTCAAGTCCTGCCAGGTGCGGAAGCACGTCAGAGAGGCGCTTGCCGGCCAGGCTACGGCCGGTGACGGAGGCGATGGTGGCTTCAGGGTGTCGGCTCAGGATACGCGCAAGCTCCATGCCGGCATAGCCTGTCACGTTTATGATTCCGACCTTGACCATTCAGACCTCCGGAGCCGTAGTGAGCAGTGGGCAGTCGGCAGTCGGCCAATCCGTGAGCCAGTGGCTGTCTCAGGCTCCTGCCTGGCTGACCGCCGACTGCTGACTGCCGCCTGCTATCTTTTTCCCTATTCCGCGGGCATTTGTTAAGTATAACGCGCAATCCGGCGCTCAACAAGATTGCGCGTGCGATTATTTGACAGGTAGAAGTTTCGCCTAGTGAAGAAAGAATGATGCACGTTGGGTGGAAAAGCAGGCCGTTGGCGATGGGGCCGTGGGCGAATGAATTCGCCGCTGTGGGCGCGTGGTCTGCTCCGCAGGCCACGTCGCCGGATGTCCGCCTTGGCGGACAATAAAGAACGCCTGGAGCATCGTACCGTCCGCGAAGGCGGATCCGCCGCGGCGGAGCGTCGTACATCGCTCCGCGATGTACGCGCGCCCAGCGGCGAATTCATTCGCCCACGGCCTCGCTCGAAGGGCAAACGTCGTTCAGGACGCACTTTTCGCAGCGGGGGCGCGGGGCCTTGCAGACCTGGCGGCCGTGGTTGATGAGAAGGAGGTGGAAGGCGAAGACATCCTCGGCGGGGACCATTGGCTCAAGGATGTCGTGCGCCTGGTCAGCGGTCACCCTGGGCCCGATGAGGCCGAGGCGCTTCGACACGCGGTAGATGTGCGTGTCCACCGGCATCGCGGGCATACCCAGCGAGAAGCAGAGGATGATTGCGGCCGTCTTGGGGCCGATTCCCTTGAGGCGCTTCAGCCATGCCTTGGCCTCCGGGAGCGGCATCTCACCAAGGAAGGAAAGGTCGAACGAGCCGACCTCCTGGCGGACCTGGTTGAGCACCTCTTTGATGCGCGGCGCTTTGACACGGAATAGGCCGGCTGAGCGGATGGCGTCTTCGATCTCGCTCACGGGCGCGTCCGCGACGGCGTCCAGGGCGCCGAAACGCCGCATCAGGTTGTGAAATGCGCGCTCAGAGTTGACATCCGATGTGTGTTGGGACAGGATGGTGTACACGAGCTCTGAGGCGGCGTCGTAGCGCGGCTCCCATGTGAAGGGGCCATAGACTTTGCCCAGGGCGGTCATTACCTCCGGGGCACTGGGGCCAACGCGCCGGTACTTTGGCCGTGGAGGGCCTTTACGGCGCGCGGGAGCGGCGGTTTTCGTCATATCTGGGCGGGACTTCCATAGCAACTTATCGCACGTTATGATAGTAACCGTGGCGGGGGAATTCCACAACGTCTCGTTCCAAAACAAACAGCAACGGGCGGATGACTGTGACACTGAAGGACTTGCTGCTGGAAATGAGCGACACCGAGAAGCCCGTGAAATATTCGGAGCTTCTCTTGCTTTCCGGGCTCACTCCTGAAGAGGTAGTGGAGTTCAGGGTGGCGTGGCCTGCTGTGCCACAGGACCGGAACATGGAGATCATGGGGAAGCTGATCGAGTTGTCGGAAGACAACCTGGAGCTCGACTTCTCCGCGATCTTCATGTCGTGCCTGGAGGACAAGGACCCAGGGGTGCGCGAGCGGGCCGCAAAGGGGTTGTGGGACTGCGACGACCGCTCGGTTATCCGCCCGCTGATCGGGCTGATGGTGGACGACCCCGCTTCAACCGTTCGGGCCGCCGCGTGCATGTCCCTGCGACGTTTTGCGACGCTCGCCCGGGAGGGCAAGCTAATGAGCCGCGACGCGCAAAGGATCAAGGACGCGCTCATGGCGGTCATCAACCGGCAGGGCGAGGATATCGAGGTCCGGCGAAGGGCTATTGAGGCCGTCGCGAGCTTCGACGTGCCGGAGATAGACGAGATCATCCGGGACGCGTACCACAGCGGGGACATCAAGCTCAAGCAGAGCTCCATTTACGCGATGGGACAGAGCGGCAACACCAAGTGGCTGCCGACGATACTGGACGAGATGCACCACGAGCTGCCGGAGATCCGCTATGAATGTGCCTGCGCGTTCGGGCTGATCGGTGAGGAGGCGACGGTCCCGCATCTCATCCGCCTCGTGCAGGACACGGACGCCCAGGTCCAGCTTGCATCCATCCAGTCGCTAGGCGAGATCGGCGGCCCGCTGGCCAAGCAGGCGCTCCTGCGGTGCGCCAAGCTGGGGGACGACACGCTGGAAGAGGCAGCCAAGACGGCTCTCAAAGAGCTGGAGTTCGACGACGACCCGCTGGGGTTCAGGTTCGATAGCCAGTGAAAGAAGGCAATTATGAATTATGAAGGATGAAGGATCGATCCGAAGGCCTTCACTTCATACTTCATAATTCATACTTCATAATTCCCCGAAGACTTTTGCGGCTGCGCCAAGAAGGCCGATGTCGTCGCCTAGGTCTGACTTCACGATGGGCACCGGGTGCGCGCTGTCCGCGATGGCGTGACGCTTCACCTGCTCCATTATCCCTGTTCTCAGCAGATCCAACGAGTTCGACATTCCCCCGCCGATTACGACGATGTCCGGGTCGAACGAGTTGATCACGACCGAGATACCGATACCCAGATAGTACGCGGCCTCATCTATCACCTGCTTTGCCAGAGCGTCTCCCGCCTCCGCCGCCGCTGCCACCGCCACAGCGTCGATCCGCGAGGCCGGTCCTTTGCCTGCCAGCGTTGAGGGCTCCCCGGCGATGATGCGCTTCTGGGCGCTGCGCGCCACGGCCGTGCCGCTAGCCAGTGCCTCCAGGCAGCCGGTGCGACCGCAAGGGCACTTTGGGCCGTTGGGCAGAACGACAATGTGGCCGAACTCCCCGGCAAACCCGCGCGAGCCTTCATACATCTCGCCGTTGATGATGATGCCGCCGCCTATCCCGGTGCTAACCGTCATATAGATGACGTTCCTGAGTCCCCTGCCCTGCCCGAAGTGGTGGACCGCCAGGGCGGCCAGGTTGGCGTCGTTGCCAATGATGATGCGCGCTCCGGGATACTCCCGTGTCAGCGCCTCCATAGGGGAGAACCCGTCCCAGTCCGGGAGGTTTGGCGGGTTGTAGAGCGTGCCGGTGGAAGGGTCGGTCGGGGACGCGACGGCAAGGCCGATGCCTGCGAACGAGCCGCCGGAATCGGCAGCCGTCTCCTTCAAGACCGCCATCAGGCGGTCGAGCATGCGGGTCCCTCCGGACTTCACGTCCGTCCTCGTCGCCCGCCGGGAGAGTATCTTCCCCTCGCGGTCCACGAGAGCCGCGCGCAGATTAGTCCCGCCGATATCGGCAACGAGAGCAGCATCCGCCATTTCGCCTCCTGATGACGGCCCGACCGTGTGCTATAATTCCCCCCACTTACTAATACAATACCCTATCTGGAGACTACCTGTGGCACTCTCTGCGGACACGGCTCGCGGAATTGCGATGGCAAAGAAGGCGCTCAGCAGCGAGACGTGGGCGCCGACGCCGCTCCTGCCGGCGAGCACTATCGGACGGCGGATTGGCGTGGAACTGTGGCTCAAGCACGAGCAGTGCTCCCCCATCGGCTCCTTCAAGCTCAGGGGCGGACTGGCGACGGTGGAGGCGCTGGCCGGGAAGATCGGAGCGAAGGGCGTGTATGTGCCTTCGGCAGGCAACTACGGCCAGGCGATTTCGCTGGCGGGGAAGCGGCGCGGGATCAAGGTGACCGTTGTTGCGCCAGAGACGGTGACGCCTTCGAAGGTCGAGAAGATGGAGGTCTTCGGCGCGACGGTCATCAAGAAGGGGCACGACTTCGACGCGGCGAAGGAGTGGGCGCGGCAGGAGGCGGCGCGTGTGGGAGCGGCGTTCTGGGAGGACGGAGTTATCGAGGAGATGGCGTACGGCGCGGCGACGATTGCCACGGAGATCGTGGAGAAGAGGATGGAGTGGGACTACGCCGTCATCCCCATTGGAAACGGTTCGCTGATGAAAGGAATGGCGCAGGTCTTCCGATCGGAGTCTCCGCGCACGCGCATCATAGGGCTGGTGCCCACCGGAGCACCCTCAATGGCGTACGCGGTGCGGGGGAAGCCTTGGGACACAGCGACGCCGATAGACAGCTACGCTGACGGGCTGGCCGTGCGGGTGCCGATACCGAAGATTTCGAGGGAGCTGGACCCGCTGGTAGACGACATCTGGATGGTAGAGGAGTCGAAGCTGCTACCGGCCGTCAAGAGCTTGATGGAGCTTGAGCAGGTGATGGTGGAGCCTTCCGGCGCGTCCACACTTGTGGGAGTAGCTGCCCACCGGGCCGACCTGGCCGGTAAGCGGGTCGTCGCGGTCCTCACGGGCGCCCATTTGCGAATGTCGTTGCTGCCCGAGGTGCTGAAAGTCAATGGGCTCGTCTGAGCGCCTTCCCCACCGTTGGCATCATGCCCGTCCCTTCGAGACATCATGGACACAGCGTTCCTTGAAGAGTACGGCCTTTGGGAGGCCGTTGTTCAAGTATAAACGAACCAGGGGTCCAAAGGTTCGTGTCTTCGAACCGTAAAGCGCCTATTTTCAGTGTGAGCGCACAAAGGAACCAGTCCAAATGGTGCAAGAGATCAGGCGTGTGGCCGTAATCGGGGCGGGGCTCATGGGGCACGGGATCGCGCAAGAGATGGCGACCGCTGGGCTTAAGGTTGCGCTGCACGATGTTTCACAGGAGCGGCTGGACGCGGCGCGGGCGAACATAGGGCGCAACCTGGGGACGCTTGGTGTCAGGGATGCCGCGGCGGTGCTGGCGCGGACAAGGACCGGGACAATGCTGCGCGAAGTGGCCGAGGACGCCGATCTTGTCATCGAGGCGATTTCTGAGGACTTGGAGGCCAAGCGGAAGCTTTTTGCCGAGCTCGACGGCATCTGCCCTCCCCGGACGATCTTCGCGAGCAACTCATCGAGCCTGATGCCCAGCAGGATGGCTGCGGCAGTGAAGAGGCCGGACAGGCTGCTGGTCGCGCACTACTTCAACCCGCCGTACCTGGTGCCGCTGGTGGAGATTGTGCGCGGGCCGGAGACGTCTGACGAGACCGTGGCAACTGTGCACGCGCTTATGCTGCGCATAGGCAAGACGCCGGTGGTGCTGCGCAAGGAGGTCCCCGGGTTCATCGCCAACCGCATCCAGGCGGCGCTGTCGCGGGAGTGCCTATCGCTCGTGGAGCGCGGCATAGCGACGCCGGAGGAGGTGGACGCGGTGGTGCGCGGCAGCATCGGCCGCAGGCTGGCGGCTGCAGGGCCTTTCGAGATATTCGACGCCGCCGGCGCGGACGTGTGGCAGTCCATCGGCAAACAGGTGCTGCCGGACATAGACGCCTCGCGCGAGGTCTCACCGCTGGTCAACGGCCTGGTGGAGCGCGGTGAGCTGGGCATCAAGTCCGGCAAAGGCTTCTACGAGTGGACGCCCCAGCGCGCCCAGGAGCTCCGCGAGCGCATGGCGAGGGCGCTGAGGGAGATCAGGGGATGGGAAGAGGGCAAATTATGAAGGATGAATTATGAATGATGAATGTTCGAGCCGAAGGCCCCGGCTGTTCACTTCATACTTCATAATTCATCATCCATAATTGTGGCCTCACACATCCACCTTGAAGCCCAGGTCTACCTCCGACGCCGGCACACCCCCTCGTATTCCCCAGTTGTCCAGCGGTGATTCCCTGAGGAGTATCTTGACGTCCGTCGCAGGGATTCCCAGCGACGACAGGTTCTGCACCACCGCCTGGTAGAACGCCTTCTTGGCCGCGAGCGACCGCCCCGCGATGAGGTCTATATCTAACAGGGTATATCTGTCCGACTCGCCTGGAGGCGTTGGAAAACGATGAGGTTCGTGGACGACGAGTCGCAGCGTCCGGTCCCACTCAAGTATCTTAAACCCCACCACCATCGCAGAATGAACAGCGTCGATAATCGCCTCCTCCTCGGCGGCCGTATACCGCCATTTCACTTCGATGGTCGCGTTAGGCATGGTACCTCCGGAGGATAAAGGCGCGCCCTGTGTTCTTAATCCCATCCCTATCTGTTCAAGTCACCACTCGCCACGCTCTACTACTGCTTCCCCCCCCCCCTGCTCAGTACCCACTTCTGCGACGCGCTCATCGGCTTGTCCGTCCGGTGCACGCAGCCCATCCAGCAGCACGGGCGGCGGATCCCTTCCCTGAGCTCCGACTCCGTTCTCGGCACGCGCTCCGCCCTCGTTTCCGCCGTCTTGACGGATTCCACCCAGCAGATCCACTCGTTGCGCGCCAACGGCGTGATGTCTCCCCACTTCTCCAGCGCCGCGGCGTCTGCCACGAGGGCGTCCCGCAAGTCGGCCGGCGCCTTGTGCGCCACCACGTCAAGGACCGCTTGTAAACTCACACCGCTCTCCTACTCCATCGCTTCCAGCAAGCCCAGCAGCCTGGTCGCGGTGTTACAATTGCGGATCGTCATCGACTTGTATAACGGCGATTCCAGCACCTTGTTGAGACGGCTCTTAGTGCGCAGCGCGCTCAAACGCTGCGAGTAAACCACACCTCGCCCCGGCCACACGGTATCCACCCCATCCCTAGCCTTGAACGCAGACATGGCATCGGCGGCATCGATGTCTATCAGGAAGATCGCATCGCTGTGGTACTTACTCGGCTCATCACCGAACCCCTCGGGTCTGTTATCGATGATCGCCTTCATCTGAGCGCGGGTCAGCACGAGGACCTTGATTAGCTCGCTGTCGAGCGTGAAGCTCCGAGGCAACGCCTCCTCAATCCGCACTTTCACCTCGCTGGCTGGCAACTCCGACTGGAGTATCACATTGCCGCTCGCGATATAGGTCGAAACGTTCAGGAACCCAACGCCCTCCAGGCACTTCTTCAACCCCGCCATCGCCACCGGGTTCTTACCGCCGACATTAACGCCGCGCAACAGCACGACGTAGGTGTTCATGCCAGTCTGTCCTTCACTTTGATGCCGAATCACTCCCCTCCCCACACCGGCGGCTTGCGGCCGGCCCAGGGGCGGGCCTGCTCAAGCTGGCCGGAGAGGCGGAAGAGGGTGGCCTCATCGCCCATGCGGGCGGCGAGGAGGAGGCCGATAGGCAGGTTCTGCGCGTTCCAGTAGAGGGGGATGGAGACCGATGGCTGGCCGGTGCCGTTCGTGATGTACGTGAACGGCGAGAAGTGGGCCATGCGGCGGCGCAGCTCGAACGGGTCCTCGCCCTCCGTGTACTTGAACGTGCCCAGCGGCGGCGGCGGCGTGCCGACCGTCGGCATGAGCCAGATATCGTACTTCTTGAAGAACTGCCCGATCTCCCTTGAGCCGCGCTGGACGTCCTCCACGTATCGCAGGTACTCCGGCGCGTTGATCTTGCGGCCGCGCTCCAGCATCGCCCACAAGAACGGCTCGAAATCCCCCTTCTTCAGCGGCTTGCCGGTGCGCTTCTCCAGCCCATCGACCGCCCACGCGAAGCCGCCCGCGAGCATCGACGTGAACGACTTCCAGTAGCCCTCGTAGTCGTACTTCGGCATCGCCTCTTCGACGTTATGGCCCAGGTCAGCACAGAGCTTCGCGACGTCGCGCACGGCCGCCACGTTATCAGCGTGCATGGGCGTGCCGAGCGGCGTCGTGGCGGAGAAGCCGATGCGCAGCTCGCCGGGGTCGGCGCCGACCTCCTTCGCAAAGGGCCGCGACGGCGGGAGCACCTGGTAGGGGTCGCCGACATCCGGGCCGTGCGTCGCGTCCAGCATGATCGCGCTGTCGCGGACCGAGCGGGTGAGGACGTGCTCCGCGACCATTCCACTGAAGAGGTCGCCGAACGCCGGGCCAAGCGGGTTGCGGCCGCGGCTGGGCTTCATGCCGTACACGCCGCAGCACGCGGCGGGGATTCGGATGGAGCCGCCGGCATCGTTGCCGTGGGCCATTGGGGCGAGGCCCGCGGCGACGGCCGCCGCAGCGCCGCCGCTGCTGCCGCCGGCGATGCGCGTGACGTCCCACGGGTTCCGCGTCGGCCCGTACATCACCGGCTCCGTCGTCACCCCCAGCGCCATTGAGGGTATATTCGTCTTCGCAACCGTTATCACGCCGGACCGCTTGTACCGCTTCACCAGCTCCGTGTCCACGGTCGAAACATAGTCCTTCAGCACCGAGACGCTCTCCGTGAAGCGCGTCCCGGCGTACTCGGCCAGGAAGTTCTTCAGCAGGAACGGCGCGCCGCCGAACGGGCCGGACGGTACCGGCCCCTTCGCCATCTCCCTCGCGTGGTCGTACATCTCAATAACCACAGAGTTAATCTTCGGGTTGACCTTCTCGATGCGCTTGATAGTGCCCTCGACGAGCTCGATGGGCTTGACCTGCTTCTTGCGGACGAGCTCCGCCTGTGCGGTTGAATCGAGGTCCAGGACTGCATCGATGGACGGCATATGGCGCTCCCGGGGGAGGATGTTATCCGCAGATTACGCAGATGGCGCAGATTATAGCAGGCAAATTAGCCGCCAGGCTGCTATAGTGCCCCCAAACCATACCCCCAGGGAGGCACACGCCATGTCTACCATCGGCCGCGTAGACGCTACCACGGACGTATCGCAGTTCGACAACGCTTATATCGGCGAGGGGGCGATTATTGAGCCGGACGTGATGGTGGGGTTCCGGTACCAGGACGGCTGCGGAAGGGCCACGCTGGGTAAGGGGGCGATGCTCCGCAAGGGCACGGTCATATACGGCGACGTGAAGATAGGCGACTACTTCCAGTCGGGCTACTATTCGGTCATCCGCGCCCTGGTGAAGATGGGCGACTACTGCGTCATCATGAACCAGACGACGCTGGAGGGCATCGTCCGCTTCGGCACAGGCGTGCGGGTGATGTCGCATGTGTACATCCCCTCGCGCACGTGGATCGGCGACCACGTCTTTATCGGCCCCGGAGTGACGTTCCTGAACGACAAATACCCCGGCCGCCGCGACCCGATGCCGACGCCGCGCGGGGCGACGGTGCGCGACGACGTGATGATCGGCGGCGGCTGCACCATCCTGCCGGGCGTGACCATCGGCGAGCGCAGCTTCATCGCCGCCGGCGCGGTGGTGACCAAGGACATCCCGCCGCGGAGCCTGGTCATCGGCAACCCCGGGGTCATATCGCCCCTTCCGGCGAAGCTGGACATGGCGAACACGCGCAAGCTGACGATGGCGCCGCGCAGTATGTGGCATCCGGAGCTTGAGTACGGCGGCGCGAAGAGCTGGCCCACGGAGTGGTGGGGGGAGGCGTGGGAGTAGGGGAGAATTCTGAATGTTGAAGGGAAGGACGTAGTTGGTAGTGGGTAGTTGGTAGTTGGTAGTTGGTTGTTGGCCAGACGAACAGCCAGCTGTTGGATTGGCTAACTACCAACTACCAACTACTAACTACTGCCTCCCCGCTCTCCCACTTAATACTTCATAGTTCATCATTCATAATTCTCCCCGTCACCTCCCCTCCGGATAGGCCACCTCCGGCGTCCGCCACACCGGCGTGACCACATTGGTCCCGGGCTGCGTCGCCCTCGCGCTGCCGCCGATCTTTATCACCACCACCTCGCACTCCTCAGTCACAGCGACGGCGATGCTGCCGTCGCTTGCGCCGCTCATGCCTATTGGCGGAACGGAGCAGATGCCGTTGGGCTGCTTGGTCCCCTGCGCGATCACCTGGCCCACGTAGGCCTGACGCCTCACTCCGTCCACAATTGTGTAGGCTCCAAGGCGCGGGCGCACCGTCTCGAACTCGAACGTCCACGGCCCTTCGATGCGCTTTGTGACCGTGCCGGTCACGTCCAACACCTCCAGGGAGGTCACCGTGAACGACTGCTGCCCGTTCCCAACTCCGACGTGAGTCACCTCGAAAAGCCACTCGCCGTTGCCGAGTGACGTCACGGAGGATCGCTTGCCGTCCGGCGACCACATCGACTGTCCGCCGCCGGCCGCGTACGTCGCGCCCCAGGAGGTCTGCAGCGCAGCGGACGGCGCCCAGTTCTCCGAAGTAGGCGGTGTAAATGCAAGGACGACGCCCGTGGTCTGCGTACGCATGTAAACGCGCCGCAGCTCCACCGTCTGCCCGTTCACCGTCTCCGATTGCCCGATGGGAATCTCTGGGCCTCCCGTGACAGGCACATCGAACCGGAAGTCGAACGGCCCCACGATGCAGCCGTCCGGCGTGCAGCTTTCCGACGCACGCTCCGCCAGCGGCCCATTAACGAAGGCCTGCCAAACGTTCACGTCCGGCGTAGCCAGACGTGCGTAGAAGCGAAGGTGCATCGGCAACGTGTTGTAGACCGTGATGTTCGAGTTCGACGTAAAGCTGAGCATCGCGACGCCGTTGGACTCCCCCCACTCGCTCGATATCCACCAGTCGCTGATCCCCGGCGTCGGCGTCTCCGTAATGAACGCCGGGTCCGCCACCTCGCGCCCGGATTGGCCGCTGACTATCACTCTCGTCACCCTCAGCTTGCCGCCCGTGCCGGGCACGGGCGTCGCCTCGTCCGGCGGCTTCGGCTCCGTCCGCTCGTGTGGGAAGACGTAGCGCGTCTCTCCCTCCGATGCCAGCCACACGTTCCGCGTCACCGGCGCGAGACCGTGCGGCGCACTGCCCCGCAGGCCGATGAACACGCGCTCCTCGTCCACATACACGTAGTCCACCGTCATCGTCACCCCGTCCACTGTCTGGCTTACCCCCACCGGGTGCGCCAGCCCGAACTCCTCCACCGCCTGCGCGCCCCTTGCGCTCCCGAAGAACCACTTGCGCACAGGCTCCACCGCCTGCCGCACCGGCTCCACGGCGTACGCCGTACCGCTCAACAGCGCCAGACCGAACACGGCCATCGCCGCCCACGCCAACCGCGACACCCGCCGCCGCGATACCACGCCCCCGGACGCCCCGGCCATCACGGCGATGCGCGGCCACAGGTCCACGGGGGCCACATCCGCTTCGGCCTGCGCCGCCAGCGTGCCTTTTATCTGCGATACGTCATAGCGCTCCGACATTGGTCGCCTCCTCAACTACATGCGCGGCACGGGAATGCATTTCTTCTCTCCCCGAGGGAGAGGGACTTCGCGGCTCTGCGCGAAGGGGTGAGGGCTACGGCTGCTGGATCGAGGTTGGTGCTTGCAGGGCCGGCGCCCATCCGACCTCTATCCCCGACCCTCTCTCCGATCCTTCGCAGAGCCTCTCCGAAGGAGTCCGGAGTCCTATTCGGACAGGACATTCTTCAGAGAGAGGGGTAAGGCGAACAGCCATAGCCCTCACCCCTTGGCCCAAAGCGGCCAATGGCCTCTCCCTCGGGGAGAGGAGGAAGACTCCCTCCCTTCCCCACTGCATTCTCTCAGCGTTCTCTGCGGCTAATCTCCATCTCCCCGCAGCGGCGCCAGGGCAGGCCGGAGCCGCTTCCGCGCCTGGTGGAGCAGCCACTTCACCGTGCCCTGCGGCCTTTCCATGCGCGCAGCAATTTCCGTCTCCTTCAACTCCAGGTAATACTTCATCACAACCGCCGCGCGCTGCTCCGCCGGCATCTCCCCCAGCGCGGCCCAAATCGCCCGCCGCGACTCCTCGCGCACGGCCTCATCCTCCGGCCCGAGGCCATCCGAGGCAACCGATGCCAGCGCGGACTCCGCCATCGCCAGCTCCCGGTCCATCGAGACCTCGCGTGATGAGCGCGTCGCAGCCTTCACCGCGTCGTTCACGACTATCCGCATGAACCACGGCCTGAACGGTCGGGAATCGTCGAATTGCACGATTTTGTCGCGGACCTTGAGAAAGGCGTGGCTGACGACGTCCTCTGCCGTGGCGAGGTCGCGCACTATCAGATAGGCGGCGCGCACCGCCTCGTTCTGGTGCCGCCGCACCAGCTCTTCGAGTCCGCCGATGTCGCCTTGCTTGAGGCGGGATATTGCCTCTTGTTCCTGCACGATAGGTTGCCCTCGGCGGTCGCATTCGTTGGACTTGTGAACTTGCCTCAATATTACTATCCCTGAGGGCGGCGAAAGGTTGGCGCGCGTTGACACGTGCGGCGCGTGTGGATACACTCGCCGTGAATTCGGGCGGCGGCGGCCCGCAGGTGTGGAGAGAACGTGGCAACGCAGACGAAGAAGGCTTTTCCGGCAAGTGCATTTCCGGCGAGGAAGATGGACGCGGCAGCATCCGCGTTCAAGGGTGTGGTCGGGTTTTACGTCAAGGACCTCGCGACGGGCGCGGCCCATGAGTACGGCGCCGACAGGCCTATACCCACGGCGAGCATCTGCAAGGTTACGGTGATGCTGGAGCTTTTCCAGCAGGCGCAGGAAGGGAAGCTCTCCCTCGGCGACCGGTATCCCCTGTTCAAAGACATCTCGAAGTTCAGCGGCGGGACGATGGGCCAGATGACCGGCCAACCGGTCCTGAGCCTCCGCGACTACTGCCGCATAATGATCGCGCAGTCCGACAACATGGCGACGGACCAGCTGGCGAAGGTCGTGGGGCTGGACAATGTCAACGCAAACCTCAGATCGCTTGGGCTCCGCAACACCGCCATGCCGATGCTGATGGGCGAAATGCACTACCGGTACGCCGGCCTCTCCGGAGAGCCCTCCGACGAGAAGGACCGCACGCTGACGGAGTTCATCACGAAGACGCCGCCGGGGCCGGAGCACGTCAACTACACCGAGGACCTCACGAACAATGTCACATCGGCCCGGGACATGGGCACGATCATGGAGCGAATCTACTACGGGCAGATGGTGAGCCCGAAGGCCTCGTGGGAGATGCTGGAGATGCTCAAGATGTGCGACCAGCGCACGAAGATCCCGGGCAGGCTGAAGGCGGACGTCGTGGTGGCGCACAAGATTGGCGGGAGCAACCGCATCCAGGGTGACGTTGGGATAGCGCTGCTTCCGAGCGGGCCGATGGTGATTTGCATGCTGACCCGACACAACGATTACCGCGGCGGCAACGGCGTGCAGACGATCGCGGAGCTGAGCCGCATGGCGGTGGAGGCGTTCTCGCCCGAAAGCGTGAATTAAGAGAGGAAGTTGTCCGCAGATTACGCAGATTATTTTGTGTGGCGTGCGGCGTTCTGTAGAGGTGGAGGTGTGATCGTGGTAGGGGCGTTCTATGAACTCCCTCGACGGCGTGGTATACGGTTGGTAGAACCGTAATCGTAACCAACCAGGGCGTTCATAGAACGCCCCTACGATAAGCACCGTCCATGCCTCACCCCTGCCATACTGGCGTCCGAAATAATCTGCGAAATCTGCGTAATCTGCGGATAACTTTCGAAGGACAGAAATGCTACCGATAAGAGATATGGATGCGCTGACGAAGGCGTTTGAGGGCAAGGCGAGCTTCTGGGTGAAGGACCTGGCGACGGGGTCGTCCCACAGCTATAACCCCGATGTGCCGATGCCGACGGCGAGCGTGTGCAAGGTGCCGGTGATGCTGGAGCTGTTCCGCCGGGCGCATGAGGGGACGCTGTCCCTCGATGAGCGGCGTACCCTCTCGGGCAAGATATCGCGCCACGGCAGCGGGGTGCTGAGCTCTATGGCGGACGCGCCGACGATGACGCTGCGCGACTACTGCCGCCTGATGATAACCGTCAGCGACGACATCGCCACCGACGTGCTCATAAACCTCCTGACACCAGATGCGATCAACGCGACACTGGAGTCGATGGGCTTTCAGAACACGCGCACCTCAATGACGATGGGCGCATGGCACTACTCTTACGCCGGGATCACCGGCGAGCCCTCCCCGGAGAAGGACAGGGTCCTCGCTCAGGTGTTCGCGAAGAGCCCTCCCTCGCTGGACAACCCGGCATACTCGAGCGCGCTCACGAATAATGTGGCCTGAGCCCGGGACATGGGCGTCATAATGGAGCGCATATACTATGGCCAGATGGTGAGTCCGAAGGCATCGTGGGAGATGCTTGAGATGCTGAAGGACTGCCAGGCCCGGACGAAGATCCCGGGCCGGCTGAAGCCTGACGTTGTTGTGGCGCACAAGATCGGCGGCAGCAATCGCGTCCAGGGTGATGTGGGCATCGTCCTCCTGCCCTCCGGCCCGCTCGTCATTTCGGCTTTCGCGCTGGCGAACGATATCAAGACCGGCGCCGGAGTTCAGCTTATTGCTGAGCTGAGCAGGATGGCGGTGGAGGCGTTCTCGCCGGAAAGTGTGGAAAGAAAGTAGTTGGTAGTTAGTAGTTGGTAGTTGGCCAGAGGGAGCACATGGGAAGATTGCCTCAATCCGATATGGATGCGCTTGCCGCGTCGTTTGACGGGCGGGTTGGGTTCTATGTGAAGGACCTGGCCTCCGGGGCGTGCCACGCATGGAACGCCGACTGGATCATGCCGACCGCCAGCATCTGCAAAATGCCGGTGATGGTGGATCTGTTCAAACAGGCGCGCGAGGGCAAGCTTTCGCTGGACGACCGGCATACACTGCCCAGCGGCATCTCAGCGCTCGGAACCGGCGTGCTGAGCTCAGCCGAGGACCCGCCGACGCTGACTTTACGCGATTACTGCCGCCTTATGATCACCGTCAGCGACAACATGGCGACGGACATGCTGATTGGCCTGCTTGGCACGGCCAATATCAACGCCACGATGAAGGCGATGGGGCTGCTGAACACCGCCACGACGATGACGCTGGGCGCGTGGCACTACTCAATGCGGGACATGGTGGACACGCCGGGCCGGGAGTCCGACGAGAAGATGCGCGAGAAGGGGAAGTCGATGCGCCCCAACCCCGACAGCATCGCCTACGCCCGCACCCTCGCCAACAACGTCACCTCAGCGCGCGATATGGGCGTACTCCTGGAGCGCACCTACTACGGGCAGGTCGTTTCGCCCCAGGCCTCGTGGGGGATGATGGAGATGCTCAAGGACTGCCAATCGCGCACCAAGATACCCGGCAGGCTGAAGCCGGACGTGGTAGTGGCGCACAAGATAGGCGGTAGCAACCGCATCCAGGGGGACGTGGGTATTGTGCTGCTGCCAACGGGCCCGCTTGTGGTCTCGGTGCTGACGCTGGCAAAGGAGCCCGAGCACAGCAAGCAGGCCGTTGAGCTGATTGCAGAGCTCAGCCGAATGGCGGTGGGGGCCTTTTCGCCGGAGAGTATCGCGATCTAGCAGATGCAGCAAGCAGGATGCATCCCAGAAGCATGACTCACGAACCGAAACATACGGACGCCCCCTCCCCCGCCGCGCCGTGCTGCGCTCCCGGCCGGGGCGGCGCTGCGCTCCACGCGACGGGCACAAACCCGTTGATGCTGGCGTTGAAGTCGCGCACAACCTCCCGAGAGGGAATGGTGAAGCTGGACGGCGAGTTCCTGATGGGCGGCAAGGACCGCGACGGCCACCCCGCGGACGGCGAAGGACCCGTCCGGAAAGTAACCGTAAAGCCGTTCTACATTGACGTGGCATCCGTGACAAACGAGCAGTTCGCCGAGTTCGTGAAGGCGACCGGATACGTCACTGAGGCCGAGCGGTTCGGGTGGTCGTATGTCTTCCACCTGTTCGTTTCCAATGAGACACGCAAGGCCGTCACACAGGCCGTTGCGCAGACGCCGTGGTGGCGGCGCGTAGACGGGTCAAGCTGGCAGAGTCCCGAGGGGCCGGACTCGGACATTTCGACGAGGCCGGACCACCCTGTGGTGCACGTCACGTGGAACGATGCTTCGGCCTACGCGGCGTGGGCGGGCAAGAGGCTCCCCACGGAGGCGGAGTGGGAGCTTGCGGCGCGAGGCGGGCTAGAGCAGAAGCGCTACCCGTGGGGGAACGACCTGACCCCCGGCGGCAAGCACATGTGCAACGTCTGGCAGGGCAAGTTCCCCTACCGCAACACTATGGAGGACGGCTTCGCAGGGACCGCCCCGGCCAGGTCATTCGAACCCAACGCATACGGTCTGTACAACACCTCCGGCAACGTGTGGGAGTGGTGCGCCGACTGGTTCAGTCGCGACTACCCGGCCACGGGGCCGCGTGTGGACCCGGTGGGGCCCGACCACGGAACGGCGAGGGTGACGAAGGGGGGATCGTACCTGTGCCACGTATCGTACTGCAACAGGTACCGCGTGGCGGCGCGTACGTCGGTGACGCCGGACAGCTCGACGGGGCACGTCGGCTTCAGGTGCGCGGCGACGCCGTAGGAAATGAACGCAGATAATGGATAAGACGCAGAGGGAAGTGCGGTTGGGTTGGTGAGCCATGTGGCGGGTGGGAGGGTCTCGGATTTCGTAGGGGTCCGCCGCAGCGGATGGTTGCCCCGGTGCGGGGACCGGCCCTTATGGCGAGGTCTGTCGAGCCAAAGGCCGGGCAGGCACGGGGACCTGCCCGTACGTTCGGAAGAGGAGCGAAAGCCGAACAGCCGTAGCCCTCACCCCTTCGCGCAGAGCCGCGAAGGCCCTCTCCCTCGGGAGACCTTTGCGTTACCTCGGGAGGAGAGGATTTTGGACGAGCCTCTTCAAATTGATGTCATGTTCGGGCGAATTTTTAGCCCCGGCATCCGCCGTCAGGCATGTTTCGAAGCCGGAGCGTAAGCGCCAGGCTGCCTAATGGCAGCCTGGCGCCACTT